>CALPVO020000200.1 GCA_943327025.2 Janthinobacterium lividum | reverse complement strand
GCAGCAGCCATTCCTCCCATCACGCGCACTTCCAACGAAGCCAAGTGCACATCGGTGACTGCCGTGGCAGCCAGCGCTGGTGTTTCCACTTCCAGCACGCCTTGTTCACGAAAATACGCGCGCACCGTGTCGAGCAAACCCGCGCGCAAGCGCAGCGCTTCCAAGCTTGCAGTGGGGCGCCAGTCGTTCATTCAGGTGCGGCTCCCGTTGCCCATGTGCTTATCTATCGGGTTGTCTATCGGCGAGATCATGCCGTGCGGAGCGTGCCAATGCGTTCGCCAAGGCGCAGGGGCTGGCCGGCGACTAGGCTTGCCTCCCACTCGGCCATGCCCGGTGGCAGCAGCAAAATGACTGTAGAGCCCATGTTGAAGCGGCCCATCTCTTCGCCCTTCGCCAAGGCCGGAGCGGGCGAGGGCAGTGGCAGTGGCATGGGGTATTGCGGGCGTGGCTTGGCCGGGGTGACTTCGCCGGACTGCCATACCACCGAGACGCTACCCACGAAGAGTGCACCGACCAAGACCATGGCCAGTGGCCCGTACGGCGTGTCGAACAGGCAGACCACACGCTCGTTGCGGGCGAACAGGCCGGGGACGTTTTCGGCGGTGACTTGGTTGACGCTGTAGAGCGCACCGGGCACATGCACTGCTTCGCGCAACGTGCCTGCCAACGGCATGTGGATGCGGTGGTAGTTGAAAGGGGCCAAGTAGATGGTGGCAAACCGTCCGCCACGGAACGGCTCCGCGCGCGCGGCGGAACCGAGCAAGGCTTCTGCCGAGTAGCCGTGGCCCTTCGCCTGCAGCAGATGCCCTTCCTCGATGGCGCCCGCTTGGCTGACGCGGCCATCGACCGGGCTCACCAACGCAGTGTCGGCGACGTCGATGGGACGCGCCCCAGCACGCAAAGCGCGAGTGAAGAAGTCGTTGAATGAAGCGTACTGCTCCACCTGCGTGCGTTCCGCTTCACCCAAGTCCACTTGCGGATAAAGCTTCAGGAAGCCTTTGATGAGCGCGCTGCGCACGAGGCTGTGTTGCACCCGTGCCAGCCAATGGATGAAGGCGGTAGCCAGATGCTGCGGCAACACGTGCTGCAGGGCGATGAACAAGCGGTCCGAGGCGCTCGGCGTGGCAATGGCTTCGGGCAGACGCGGCGGGTTCATGGTTGGGCTCCGGCCATCAGGCGGTAGTCGTGGACAAGATTGGCCACCGTGAGCGGCGAGGTGAGAATGCCGCGGACGCGCCCTTGCGGGTCGAAGACGAACACGGCGGAGGTATGGTCGACCATGTAGTCGCCACTGGCGTCTGGCGTACCTCGCATGACCGCGATGCCTACTACACCGGCCAGTTCATCGATGGCCGCTTCATTACCCGAGTAGCCTTCAAAAGCCGGGTTGAAGTTGCGGGCGTACTTGGCAACGACTTCCGGCGTATCGCGCTGCGGGTCGACGGTGATGAGCGTGACGATGGGCTGTGGCGTGCCGGGTGTGCGCGCCAGTTCACGGGCCACATGGTCGAGGGTGGTCATGGCGCCTGGGCATACGGCCGGGCAGTGCGTGAAGCCGAAGAACACCAAGCGCCATTGGCCTTGCAGCAGCGTGGTGGCGGGTCCTTGGCGACCGCCAATGGTGGCCAGTTCGACGTTCGGCAGGGCCCGCGGTTCCTTGTAGAGGGCGGCCGAGCGGAATTCGGGCGGCGGAGGAGGCTGCAGCCAGCGGTGGGCGGCAACTACACCAAGGCCCACCGCCACCGCGAGAACGGCCACGGTGAGGATTCGCGACAAGAGAGCGTTCGTTTGCATGCCCGCATTATCCCATGCAGGCGGACGCTGCTGGCCTGTAAAATGCGGGCGATGCGCCAACTGAGTCGCCCTCTGATGTCTGCCCCAGTCAGCCCGCCGGCCGTACAGACGGTGGAGCAGGCTATCGGCTGGGCGGCAGGTGTGCTGGAAAGCTTTGAACTTTGCTACGGCCACGGCACGGACAACCCCTTCGATGAGGCAGCGGCGCTGGTGTTCCACGCGGGCGGCTACGCCCACGAAGACGCCGCCACGGTGTACCCCAGCGTTTTGCCCCCCGCGGCGGCGGCCACTTTGGTGGCACTGCTGGAACGGCGCGTCAACGAACGTCTGCCGTCGGCTTATCTTACTGGGCGCACCTGGTTCGCCGGGCTGGAAATGCGTTGCGGGCCCGGCGTGCTGGTGCCGCGCTCGCCGCTGGCGGAACTCATTGTCGAACGTTTCCACCCCTTGCTGGACGCTTCGCGTCTGCACCGCATCGTCGATATCGGCACCGGCTCAGGGTGCATCGCCATCGCCTGCGCCCATTACCTGCCCGAGGCGCAAGTGGATGCAGCTGACATCTCGCCGGCGGCCTTGGAGCGTGCCCGCGAGAACATCGCGCTGCATGGCCTGCAAGACCGGGTGCGTCCAGTGCTCGCAGACCACTACGCGGGACTCGAGGGGCAGCGCTACGACCTCATCATCTCCAATCCCCCCTACGTGCCGGCTGCGGAAGCGGCCAGCTTACCCGCCGAATACCTGCACGAACCGGCCATCGGTCTGGCTTCGGGCGAGGATGGGCTGGATTCCGCCCGGGCTTTGCTGGCCGGTGCCATTACCCACTTGAATCCTGGCGGTGCGCTGCTGGTGGAAGTAGGGGATAGTGAAGCCGCGGTGGCCGCGGCCTGGCCGGAACTGCCTTTCCTGTGGCTCGAGTTCGAGCATGGTGGCGGCGGTGTGTTTCTCATTACCCGCGAGGAATTGCTCGCGGCTCAAGCGCGGAAGGCTCCATGAGCGGCAATACGTTTGGCACTCTGTTTACGGTCACCACTTTCGGTGAGAGCCACGGCCCGGCGCTCGGCGCCATCGTCGATGGTTGCCCGCCGGGGCTGGAGCTTTCGGCAGCAGACCTCATGCCGGACATCGAGCGGCGCCGCTCGGGCACTTCGCATTTCACCAGCCAGCGCAAGGAACCGGATGAGGTGCGCATTCTTTCCGGTGTCTTTGAAGGCCGCACCACCGGCACTTCCATCGGCCTGCTGGTGGAGAACACCGACCAACGTTCGCGCGACTACGACAAGATCAAAGACCGCTTCCGTCCGGGCCATGCCGACTACACCTATCAGCAGAAGTACGGCTTTCGCGACTATCGCGGCGGTGGTCGTTCCTCTGCGCGTGAAACGGTCATGCGCGTGGCGGCCGGTGGTATTGCGCGCAAATACCTGCGCGAGCGTCTCGGTATTGAAATCTTCGGTTACCTCTCGGCCATCGGTCCGCTGGACCTTGCGCCCGTGGACCCGCCCAGCGCTTACGACAATCCGTTCTTCTGCCCGGATCCTTCGCGTATCGCGGAGCTCGAGCAACTGATGTGGGATGTGCGTAAGGCCGGCGATTCGCTGGGCGCACGCGTCACCGTGGTGGCACGCGGCGTGCCGCCGGGCCTGGGCGAGCCGGTGTTCGACCGTCTGGATGCGGACTTGGCCCACGCCATGATGAGCATCAACGCCGTGAAAGGCGTGGAGATTGGGGATGGCTTCGCGACCGTGCGGCAGCGCGGTAGTGAACACCGCGACGAACTCACCCCCAGTGGCTTTGCCACGAACCATGCGGGCGGCATTCTCGGGGGCATCAGCAGTGGGCAGGACATCGTCGTCCACATGGCGCTCAAGCCGACCTCCAGCATTCAGGTTCCGGGCATGACCATCAACATGGACGGAGAACCTGTCGACGTGGTCACCACGGGTCGACACGACCCGTGCGTGGGTTTGCGCGCCACGCCTATCGCCGAAGCCATGCTGGCGCTGGTGCTGATGGACCACTATCTGCGTCATCGCGGGCAGAACGCGGATGTCAGTAGCAGCACGCCAGTATTGCCGGGTAGCGCGGCGTTCTGATGCTGCGCGCGCAGTCCGCGCTGCGCCCTAACGGCGTTCGTCCGGCCTTGGCGGCCGGTTATTTCGCTTATTTCTGCGTGGTGGGCGTGTATACGCCCTACATCAGTTTGTGGTTGGCAGCGCAGGGCCATAGCGCCTTGGTCATTGGCCAGTTGCTGGCGCTGGCTTCGGGCTTGCGCATCTTCGGGCCGTTCGCCGTGGCGTGGCTGTTCGACCACGCGCGGTCGCGTCGCGGTTGGTTTGTGGCGGCAGCCATGGTGGCGACAGCGGTTTGGGCGCTAGCGGCCGTGTGGCCTTGGCTGGCCGGTGGCGCGGCTCCTACGTTGGCCTTGCTGGTGCTGGTGTTCGCGTTCTTTAGCCTATCGTTCAATTCCCTCATGTCCGCGTACGACGCCTTCGTTCTCGACTGTCTCGGCAAAGAGCAGCGCGACTATGGCCAACTGCGTTGGTGGGGTTCGGCCGGGTTTATCTTCAGCAGCACCCTGCTGGGGCAGTGGCTGGCGGTCGGCGGCCCCGGCGTGGTGCTGTGGGGCTTGTTGTTGGCCTGCATCGGCATGGTGGTAGTTTTCCTGCGGTTGCCCGCCGGCCCGCCACGCCAAGTAGCGCCTGCGCCTGCGGGTGCCGTTGCCGCCGCCCTGCGTCAGCCCTTGTTGTGGGTGTTCGTGGTGGTGGGCTTCCTGCAGCAAGCCGGCTTTGGGGCTTACTACACGTTCTTCTCGCTGTACTTACAGCAGCATGGTTATGGCGCGCGCCATATCGGGTTGCTGTGGGCTTGGGGCGTGGTGGCGGAAATCGCCGTCTTTTTGGCGGGCCCTTGGCTGGTGGCGCGACTGCGCCTGCGCACCTTGCTGCAGTTGGCATTATTGGGCACGGCCGTGCGTTGGCTATTGCTGGGCGCTACGGTCGACAATGTCGCCCTCACGTGGCTCGGACAAACGTTGCACTTGGCAGGCTTCGCGCTGTTCCATACCGTCGGCGTGTTGCTATTGCCGCGCTTATTGCCGCCGGGGGCGGCGGCGCGTGCCCAAGCCCTCTCGGGTAGTTTCGCTTGGGGGCTCGGTGGCATGGTGGGTAGCTTGTTCGCGGCTTCGATGTGGAACGGTGTCGGTCCTGCCGGTGCGTTTTATGCCAGCGCAGCGCTTGCCGCGGCCGCTGCTGCGCTGGCTTGGGTCGGTTTGCGCGGCCCGCTCATCGAACGCATTGATCCGGCTCATTAAGGGGCGGCCATGAACCGCCTCTTTGAACATGGCCTTTGAACCTCCAACGGTTGCGTT
>CALPVO020000199.1 GCA_943327025.2 Janthinobacterium lividum | reverse complement strand
CCGCCACGGTCGTCCAGTTGCGCCGTATAGACGAGCGTGCGCATGCCACGCTCGCCGTAGTTGTGGCTCGCCTGCAGCAAGGCTGTGCTCTTGCCGGCATTCATGGTCGAGTAATAGAAGTAGAGCTTGGCCACGGGCTTGCTGGCTTTTTCAGTAAGCGACGATACCGACGATGGCGCCGGTCATGCAGGAGGCCAGTGTTGCCGCAAGCAGGGCCCGCAGGGCCAAGTCGGACAAATCGCCGCGGCGCTCCGGCGCCATGGCGCCGATGCCACTGATCTGGATGCCGATGCTGGCGAAATTCGCGAAACCGCATAGGGCATAGATGGTGATGAGCCGGCTCCGGTCCGACAGTGCGCTGGCCGGCACTTGTGCCAAGTTCAAGTAGGCGATGAATTCGTTCAGCACGGTCTTGACGCCGAGCAGGCTGCCGGCGACGGTGGCCTCTGCCCAGGGAATACCCATCAGCCACGCCATGGGCGCAAAAATCCAGCCGGCGACGCGTTCCAGCGAAAGCGGCGCCCCGGCCACTTCAGGCAGCATGCCTACCGCGCCGTTCACCAGCGCCACGAAGGCGATGAGCACGATGAGGATGGCCAAGATATTCAGGTAGATGTTCAGGCCATCGGCAGTGCCGCGACTGATGGCGTCCATGGTGCCTTCGTAGATGCGCGGCGCCTTGCCACCGTCGAGTTCAGAGGAAGTGGTTTCTGGCAGCAGCACGTGGGCGAAGAGAATGGACGCGGGCACCGACATGATCGACTTGATCAACAGGTGGGAAAGCACGTTCTGGAACTGTGCGCCCAGCATGGCGGCATAGATGACCATGACCGAACCGGCGATGGTGGCCATGCCGGCGGTCATCAGGATGAGCAGTTCATAGCGCGTCATGGTAGCGATGTATGGGCGTACCAGCAGTGGCGCTTCCACCTGGCCCATGAAGATGTTCGCGGTGGCGCCTAGCCCGGCAGGCCCACGGGTGGCCAACACGCGTTCGAACACGAAAGAAATACCCTTCACTACGGCCGGCAGGATGCGCCAGTACCAAAGCACTGCAGAGAGCGCGCTCATGACGATGACGAGCGGCAGTACCTGAAAGGCAAAAGTGACGACGGCGTTTGGGTTGGTCACCTCGAAAGGCTTGTCGCCACCCCCCAGATAGCCATAGACGAAGCTGGTGCCCTTACGCGTGGCATCGCCCAGTGCACTGACGGCGTCGTTGACGTAGGCAAAGCCCTCGCTGATGACCGGTACTTTCAGCAGCAGGATGCAGATGACGAACTGCAGGACGACGGCGCCAGCCACCAACGGCCAGCGGATGCCGCGACGATTGGAACTGAACGGCATGGCGAGGGCGATGAAGACCGCTATGCCCAACAGGGCTTGAAGGTAGAGCATCCAGTTCATCGTGGTTTCCCCAAGGTGTTGTTCGTGTTCGTCTTCGTGCCCGGTTCAGAGCAATTTGATTTCGCGCAGCCGTTCCTGCAGGTATTCGTCGGCAGTGATCGGCTCCGGATAACGGTCCGGGTGAGCCGAATCCACGCACGACGGCAATGTGCGAATGGTGAAGTCCGGGTTGAAGTGCAGGAAGTAGGGTAGCGACCAACGCGCGCGGCTGGCGCGGTCCGGTGTCGGGTTGATGACGCGGTGCGTGGTGGAGGGCAGACGATGATTGGTCAAGCGTTGCAGCATGTCGCCGATGTTGACGACCACGCAATGCGGTGGCGGATTGATCGCCAGCCATTCACCGTCGCGGTCCTGCACTTGCAGGCCCGCTTCCTCGGCGCCTAGCAACAGGGTGATGACGTTAATGTCTTCGTGGGCGCCAGCCCGCACCCCGACCGCACCCGCCGGCACGGGTGGGTAGTGCAGAACCCGCAGCACACTGTTCCCCAACTGCACCTTGTCCGCAAAATAGTCCAGCGGGAGTTCGAGGAAACAGGCGATGGAACGCAGCAAGCGAGCGCCTAGTGCATCAAAGGCCTCGAACAGGCCATAGGCGTGTTCCTGAAAGCCGGGGACCTCGGCTACCCACAGATTATCTGGCATGAACCGGCGGTAGGCATGCCCGGCGGGCAATTCTCGACCTAGATGCCAGAACTCTTTCAGGTCGCGATGGGTGGCGCCCTTGGCGGTTTCGATACCGAAGGGTGTGTAGCCGCGGGCGCCGCCTTGCCCCGGGACGTGGTAGCGACGCTTGGTAGCTTCCGGGAGCGCGAAGAACTGCTGAAAGCGGTCCAGCGTGCCATCGACCAATGCCGGTGGTAGCCCGTGGTTGGCGATGACGGCGAACCCGTAGCGTGCATAGGACGCGCCCATGGCTGCAGCGAAGCCATGGAAGTCGGTGTCGTACTGCGCGAGGTCAACCGGTTGGATGGCGGAGGTTGTCGCTGTCATGGGGTGGGACTGTAGTCGATTTCCACGGTCGCATGGACCAGCGCGGGAAAGTGGGCGAGGTGCCCGCGAACGTCCCGGGCGGTGAGGGTGGGCGCGGTGGTCGCCAAGCGCAGCACGCAGGCGAACTGGTGACGTCCCACCCGCCAGACGTGGAGGTCGGTGACTCGCGTCATGTTGGCTTCGGGAAGGTGGGCGACGACGCCGCGGAGTTCCCGAGCCAAGGGGTGGTCCATCTCACGGTCGAGCAAGATGCGGCCGCCTTCGCGGAGCAAGCCGACCGCCCACCGTGTTACCAGCACCGCACCCACCAAGCCCATGACTGGGTCCAGCCACGCCCAACCGAAGCGCATGCCGCCCAGCAAGGCGACGATGGCAAGCACCGAAGTGGCTGCGTCGGCGATGACGTGTAGCCGTGCGGCATTCAAGTTCAGGTCACCATCTGGCGAATGCGGCGTGTGGTGAGTGTGCCCATCATTATGAGCGTGGTCATGATCATGGTGGTGCCCATGGTCGTGAGCGTGTCCATCGTCATGCCCATGCCCGTGCCCGTGCCCGTGACTAGGGCCATGGCCGTGTCCATGGTGGTGGTGGTGTCCGGCGCGACTGAGAATCCAGGCACACACCAGGTTGACGACCAGACCGACGAGAGCCACCCACAGCGCTTGCTGGTAATGGATGGCCGCGGGGAACAGCAAGCGCTCAATACTCGCCACGACCATCAGGGCCGCTACACCCAGCAGGAACACTGCGCTGGTGTAGCCTGCCAATACCTCAATTTTCCAGCTACCGAAGGCGAAGCGCGGGTCGGCGGCGAGTTTGCGGGCCGAGGTATAGGCAAAGGTGCTCAGACCGATGGCCACGGCATGCGACCCCATGTGCCAGCCGTCCGCCAGCAGGGCCATGGAGCGGTAGCTCAGGCCGGCAATAATTTCACCGACCATCATCGCCAAGGTAATCCACAACACCAGGCGCGTACCGCGCTCGGCCGCTCGGTTGCCGTGGTCGAAATCGTGCGAGTGGGCGGGGTCGTGTTGCATGGGGCGGTGCACTTCAGAGACCGAAGGACTTGCCGGCGCCGAGCAGCGTGGCCACGCCGAGCAGCGCAAAGAGGGCGGCTGCAATACGGTGTACCAGTTTCACGGGCATTCGTCCGGCGAGACGGTCGCCCAATACTACCGCCGGAACGTTGGCGAGGAGCATGCCGAGCGTAGTACCCGCCACCACCGGAAAGAACGCGTGGTACTTCGCCGCTAGCGCCACGGTGGCTATTTGGGTCTTGTCGCCCATCTCGGCCAGAAAGAAGGCGACGAGTGTGGTCCCGAATATGCCAAAACGCGTCAAGCTGGCCTTTTCGTCGTCGATTTTGTCCGGCACTAAAATCCAGGCGCCCATGGCGATGAACGAAATGCCGAGGACCCACCGGAGGGTGCCGGGGCTCATCCAAGTGGTGAGTAGCGTGCCGATGGCGCCAGCAAAGCCGTGGTTGGCGAGGGTCGCCAGCAGGATGCCGAGGATGATGGGACCGGGCTTACGAAACTTGGCCGCGAGCAGAAAGGCCAGCAGTTGGGTCTTGTCGCCAATTTCGGCGAGGGCAACCACGCCTGTCGAGAAGAGGAATGCTTCCATGGTGCGCGGGGAGGATATAGGACCCCCCAAGAGGCGGCAATGACATTGCGGGTTGAAACGGCGCTCGAAGGGGCTGAAAATGGGGCATGAACTCTGAAACGTCCCACGGCGCGACTGGCCCGACTGGCTCTGCTGGCGCGATCGGCGCCGGTGAAGCTCCTGCTGCTGCCCCGCGCCGCTTGCCGGCCACCGCTGAATGTTCCAGCGAGGCTACTGCGGCCCGTCTGGCGCGACTGCGGCTTGACGGCTATGCCGTCGACCATTTGGCGGGTAGTGCGCCAGACCTCGACCCCGCCCGGTTGGCGGGCTCCATCGAGGGACATATCGGGTACGCCCGCGTACCTATTGGTGTGGCTGGGCCGTTGAAGGTGCAGGGGGTTCAGGCCAAGGGGGACTTCTTCGTGCCCTTCGCCACCAGCGAAGGCACATTGGTGGCGTCATTCCAGCACGCTTTCAACGCCATGAACCGTTCGGGCGGGGCCCGCACCGCGGTCACCGACGAACGCGTTGGTCGCGCGCCGTGCTTCGAGTTTGCCGACCTGCCGACGGCCGCGGCATTCGTCAGTGAGGTTCATCGCCTCCGCGCGCAACTGGAAGAAGCGGTGCGTAGTACTTCCCGTTTCTGTCGCTTGCGCGAGGTACACCCGGCAGTCATCGGCAATACCGTCTATGTGATGCTCGAGTTCGCTACGGGCGATGCCGCTGGCCAAAACATGGTCACCGCGGGTGCCCAAGCGGTCTGCGAGTGCCTGCTGGCCAATGCGGCACAGAAGCCACTCACTTGGCTCGTGGAGTCTGCGCTGTCCGGCGACAAGCGCGCTACCGCCATGGCATTCCGCGGCGCTCGTGGCCGCAATGCGAGCGCGGAGATCGTTTTGTCCCCCAAGGTGCTGCGGGGCTATTGGCGCGCGGATCCGGCGGCCATGGTGCGTTGTTGGCAGCAAGCCGTGGGCGGTATGGCGCAGAGCGGGGCCACGGGCCTGCAAGGCAACGCGGCCAATGCCGTGGCCGCGCTGTTCATCGCCTGCGGTCAGGATGTCGCTTGCGTGTGCGAAGCCAGTACGGCGCTAACGCGTGTGGAATTGACGCGTGAGGGCGACGTTTACCTGTCGGTCACTTTGCCGAACCTCATTGTGGGG
>CALPVO020000198.1 GCA_943327025.2 Janthinobacterium lividum | reverse complement strand
GTGAGGCGCTTGAACAGCAAACTGCGATCGACTTCCATGAGGACCACGGCTTCCAGCGGTTGACCGATACCGCTGAGCACGCCGTCGAGGGCATCGGCCTGCGCCGTATTGCGCGGGTAGCCGTCGAGAATGAAGCCATTGGCGGCATCCGGCTGCGCCAGACGGTCCTGGATGATGCCGAGCACGATGTCGTCGCTGACGAGCAGGCCGGCATCCATGGCGGCCTTGGCCTGTTGGCCCAGCGCCGTGCCACGGCGCAGGTGGTCGCGCAAAAGATCGCCGGTGGACACCTGCGGCACACCGTACTTGTCCACCAAATTCTTGGCTTGGGTTCCCTTCCCCGCGCCCGGGGCGCCCACCAGCACGATTCTCATGGTCGTTTCCGCTTCCTTCTGACCGTTGCCGCCCGTTCAGGGCAGGCAACCAAAGATGCGTATGCTGCCGACCCGGGCGCGATGCGTCAAACCCCCGGATTTTCGCCGCCTGCCCCAAGGGGGTGAGACGTGGGTCACAATTGGGGTATTCTTCGCCCCGGTCACGGTACAAACAGGCTCGAAATGGCGACCCGCAAGAAAGTCCAACCGGCCCCCAAGGCCGCCAAGCCGCGTAATGCCCTTTATGCCCAGTCGGGCGGGGTCACCAGCGTCATCAATGCCTCCGCCTGTGGCGTCATCGAGGCCTGCCGGGCCAGCGCTGGCCGCATCGGCAAGCTCTACGCCGGGCGCCACGGCATCGTCGGGGCTCTCACCGAAGACCTCATCGACACCTCCGCCGAGTCCGCCACCGCCATCCGCGCCTTGCGCCACACGCCCTCGGGGGCCTTCGGCAGCGCGCGCTACAAGCTGAAGTCCATCGAGCAGGACCGGGCCAAGTACGAACGCCTCATCGAGGTGTGTCGCGCCCACGATATCGGCTATTTCTTCTATAACGGTGGCAATGACAGCATGGACACAGCCAACAAGCTGTCCATGATTGGCGCCGAAATGGGCTACCCGCTGGCCTGCATCGGCGTTCCCAAGACCGTCGACAACGACCTGCCGCTCACGGACTGCTGCCCGGGCTTCGGCTCCGTGGCCAAGTACGTGGCGGTGTCCACGCGTGAAGCCGGCCTCGACGTGGCTTCCATGGCCCGCACCAGCACCAAGGTGTTCGTGTTGGAAGTGATGGGTCGCCACGCCGGCTGGATTGCCGCCGCCGGTGGTCTCGCGGCCGAACTGCCCGGCGATGGCCCGCACATCATCCTGTTCCCGGAAATCGTTTTCGACCGTGAACGCTTCCTCGCCAAGGTGAAGCAGTCCGTCGACAAGTATGGCTACTGCGTCATCGTCGCCTCGGAAGGCGTGCACGGCGCAGACGGCAAGTTCCTCGCGGAAGCGGGCGGCACCGACGCCTTTGGCCATGCGCAGCTGGGCGGCGTAGGCCCCCTCATCGCGCAGATGGTGAAAGACGCGCACGGCTACAAGTACCACTGGGCCGTGGCGGACTACCTGCAGCGCGCGGCGCGCCACATCGCCTCCAAGGTGGACGTGGAGCAGGCCTACGCCATGGGTCAGGCGGCTGTGTCGCTGGCGCTGAAAGGCCGCAACGCGGTCATGCCGGTGGTGGTGCGCAAGTCCGACAAGCCCTACCGCTGGGCGGTAGGCGAAGTGCCGCTGTCCAAGGTGGCCAATGTCGAAAAGAAAGTGCCGCGCAACTTCATTACGAAGGATGGCTTCGGCATTACCGAAGCCTGCCGCCGCTACCTGCAGCCCCTCATTGCCGGCGAGGATTACCCGCCGTACAAGAATGGCTTGCCGCAATACGTACGTTTGAAGAACAAGGCCGTGAAGAAGCGGCTGACGACGACGTTCAAGCCCTGATCTGTTTTTGACGACACCAAGTTTTTACTGTCCCACTCAAAGAGCCCTAGGGGGAAACCGTGGAAATGACGACTGAACTGGCATTGCAACTGGCCATTGGCGCCGGTGTGCTCGCCATCCTTTATGGACTGCTAGCCGTCCGTTGGATTATCGCCCAGCCCGCCGGAAACGCGCGGATGCAGGAAATTGCCGCCGCTATTCAGGCCGGTGCCAACGCCTACCTGAACCGCCAATACACCGCCATCGGCATCGTCGGGGTCATCCTGTTCGTGCTCATGGGCCTCAGCCTCGGCTGGCACAGCGCGGGTGGTTTCGCCGTCGGCGCCATTCTCTCGGGTTTGGCTGGTTACATCGGCATGAACGTCTCGGTGCGCGCGAACGTGCGTACCGCACAGGCCGCCACGGTCGGCCTTAATGCCGCCCTGCAGGTTGCCTTCCGCGGCGGCGCCATCACCGGCATGCTGGTGGTGGGTCTCGGCCTGCTCGGCGTGGCCGGCTACTACGGCGCCATGCTGCAGGTCGTCAGCCAGGACGAAGCGCTGCATTCGCTCGTCGGCTTGGCCTTCGGCGGTTCGCTCATCTCCATCTTTGCGCGTCTCGGCGGCGGCATCTTCACGAAGGGTGCCGACGTCGGCGCCGACCTCGTGGGCAAGGTCGAAGCCGGCATTCCCGAGGACGACCCGCGTAACCCGGCCGTCATCGCCGACAACGTCGGTGACAACGTCGGCGACTGTGCCGGCATGGCAGCCGACCTGTTCGAGACCTACGCCGTGACGCTGGTCGCGACCATGGTTCTCGCCGGCCTCGGTGTCGCTACGCTCGGTGAAACGGCTAGCAACAACGCCATCATCTATCCGCTGGTGCTTGGTGCGGTGTCCATCGTGGCCTCCATCGTCGGTACCTTCTTCGTGAAGGTCGAAGAAGGCGGCAAGATCATGGCCGCGCTGTACCGGGGCGTCATCGTCTCCGGTGTCATCGCTGCTGCGGCCTTCTACCCCATCAGCACCTCGATGATGGGCGACCACGGCCTGAACTTGTTCTATTGCTCGCTCATCGGTCTCGCCCTCACGGCCGCCATGATCGTCATTACCGAGTACTACACCGCTACCGAATACGCCCCCGTGCGTTACGTGGCGGAAGCCTCGCAGACGGGTCACGGCACGAACGTCATCGCCGGCCTCGCCGTGTCGATGAAGTCGACCGCCCTGCCGGTGCTGGCGGTTTGCGCTGCCATCTGGGGCTCCTTCCAGTTGGAAGGCCTCTACGGTATCGCCATCTCGGCCACTGCCATGCTCTCCATGACGGGCATGATCGTCGCGCTCGACGCCTACGGCCCCATCACCGACAACGGTGGCGGTATTGCCGAGATGGCGGGTCTCGACAAGTCGGTTCGTGTCACCACCGACGCACTGGACGCCGTGGGTAACACCACGAAGGCCGTCACCAAGGGCTACGCCATTGGTTCGGCTGGTCTGGCCGCGCTGGTGCTGTTCGCCGACTACACCCACAACCTGGAAGCTGTCGGCAAGCTGCAGGAATTCAGTCTGTCCGACCCGGCCGTCATCATCGGTCTGTTCATCGGCGGCATGATTCCCTACCTGTTCGGTGCCATGGCCATGGAAGCCGTCGGCCGCGCTGCCGGCTCGGTGGTCGTGGAAGTGCGCCGCCAGTTCAAGGAAATCCCGGGCATCATGGAAGGAACGGCGAAGCCTGAATACGGCAAGGCCGTGGACATGCTCACCCGTGCAGCCATCCGCGAGATGATCGTGCCGTCGCTGCTGCCCATCCTCGTTCCGGTAATCGTCGCCTTCGGCATGAACGCGCTGATGGGCCCTGGCGCTGGCGTGAAGGCCTTGGGCGGCTTGCTCATCGGCACCATCGTCACCGGTCTTTTCGTTGGTATCTCCATGTGCACCGGTGGTGGCGCTTGGGACAATGCCAAGAAGTACATCGAGGAAGGTCACTACGGCGGCAAGGGTTCGGACACCCACAAGGCTGCTGTGACTGGCGACACCGTCGGTGACCCGTACAAGGACACCGCAGGTCCGGCCATCAACCCGTTGATCAAGATCATCAACATCGTGGCACTGCTGCTGGTGCCGCTGCTGTAAGCCCGCCGCGGCGCGCCTGCGCCGCACGCTGGTTTCAGCCTGCAGGGGCTTCCGCAAGGAAGCCCCTGTTTTTTTGCCCACGAACATCACGGGCGTTGGTCCATCGAAGCCCCAGCGCGACTTGTGGAACTGCAGCCCCTCACGTTAGCCTGAAAGCCTTCCCGCACAGGCCGCCACCATGAACCACATCGACGACAGTCCTTACGTCCTGCAAACGCGCGAGGCAGGCGTGGTAACGCTAACGCTCAACCGCGGCCAGCGCTTCAACCCCTTGTCGCTGGGGATGATTACCGCGCTCGCGAGTGCCCTCGACGCATTGGCGGCGGACGACAGTGCCCGCGTCATCGTGGTAGCCGGGGACGGCCGCGGCTTTTGCGCCGGCCACGACCTGAAGGAGATGCATGCCCATGCTGCCGACCCGGCCTGGCAGCAGCAGTTGTTCGGCGACTGCAACCGCATGATGCAGCAGCTCCTAAAAATGCCGCAGCCAGTCATCGCGCGGGTCCATGGCATTGCCACCGCCGCGGGCTGTCAGCTAGTGGCCATGTGTGACCTTGCCGTGGCCGCAGATACGGCCACCTTCGCCCTGCCTGGCGTGAACATCGGTGTGTTCTGCTCCACTCCTGCCGTGGGTGTGGCACGTAACGTGGCCCGCAAGCACGCCATGGAAATGCTGCTCACCGGCGAACCCATGAGTGCGGCAGAAGCGGCCCAGAAGGGCCTGGTGAACCGCGCGGTCCCGGCAGCGGAACTGGACGCGACCGTTGCCAGCTTGGCGGCGCGTATCGCCGCGCGCAGCCGCAAAGTGGTCGCACTGGGCAAGCAGGCCTTCTATGAGCAACTCGCCTTGGGGGTGGCGCCCGCCTATGACGTAGCGGCGGCGGCGATGACTTGCAACCTCGGCTATGCCGACGCTGCCGAAGGTATGGAAGCCTTCCTGACGAAGCGATCACCGCAATGGACTGACCAATAACACCGACTTTCTCTGCTGAATCCTTCTCGTCCGCGTACCTCATAGCCTTATAATTTCGACTTTCAAGCCTTGCTGGAGTGCTGCAATGTCCATGGACGTGGTTGACTACGAAATCTTCGGTGACGACATCCAGTTCGTGGAAATTGAACTGGACCCAGGCGAAGCCGCCATCGGTGAAGCCGGTTCCATGATGATGATGCAGGACGGCATCGAGATGGACACC
>CALPVO020000197.1 GCA_943327025.2 Janthinobacterium lividum | reverse complement strand
ATGGCACCTTGTTTTTCGGGGGCACTGGGGGGCTCAATCGCTTACGCCCGACCGAGATCCACCCCGGCAAAGGTACGCCCCGAGTGGTACTCACCGCGTACGAGGTGATGAACAAGCCTGCAGATACTCGTGTGCCTGCCTACCTGCTTGAGAAGGTCGTGCTTGGGGCTCGTGATGTGGTGGTCAGCTTCGAGTTCGCGGCGCTCGACTACGTGGCGCCAGAGAACAATCGCTACGATTACAAACTCGAAGGTTTTGACGAAGACTGGGTGCATGCAGGTACGCGGCACCGTGTGAGCTATACGAATCTGCAGGCGGGCGACTATGTCTTCCGGGTTCGTGCGCGCAACGCCGACGGCGTGGCCAGTGCCAGCGATTTCGCCCTCCCGGTTGAGGTCAAACCCGCTCTTTGGGCGTCACCCTTGGCTTACGTCATCTATGGCTTGGTATCCCTGCTGGTGTGGGGGTATGCCTTGTTGCTGTTCCGCCGCAAGCGTCGTCGGGAGATTGAATACAGCCTGCGACTCGAGGAGACGGTGCACGAGCGTACCCGTGAACTCGAGCAGCGCAACCAAACGCTGCAGGAGCTTACCGCCGCGCGCAGCGCCTTCGTGGCCCGCATGAGCCACGAACTGCGCACGCCGATGAACGGCGTCATTGGCATTGCCGACTTGCTGCTCGATACGCCTCTGGACGATACGCAGCGGCGTTTCACACGCTCGATTCAGCAATCCGCACAGTCATTGGTGCAGATTGTCGGCAACATCCTCGACTTCTCGAAGATGGAAGTGGCGGAGATTCGTCTTGATCCGGTTCCGGCCGCCATCGATGTGGTGGTCGAGCAGGCGGTGGAACTGTTCGCTGGGCAAGCCGCAGAAAAAGGACTCGAGTTGGTCTGTGCCTCGCCTGCGGTGGCCGTACCGGAAGTGCTCGTAGACGTGGTGCGCTTCCGCCAGGTGGTCTTGAACCTCATCGGCAATGCGGTGAAGTTCACCGACAGTGGGCATGTACAAGTCAGCCTCACGGCCGGGGTTTCCGGACAAGATGGCACCGTGCATGTGGTGCTGCGGGTGGCGGACACGGGTATTGGTATTCGGTCCGAGAACGTCGAGCATGTGTTCGACGCCTTCCAGCAAGAAGACAACTCGACCACGCGGCGTTTCGGTGGGTCGGGTTTGGGCCTGACCATCGCGCGGCAGTTGACGGAGTTAATGGGCGGACGCCTTTCGGTAGCCAGCACGCACGGCGCCGGGTCGGTCTTTACGGTGCAGCTGGCTCTGCCGGCGAGCGGCTCGGGTGCGGGTGACTGCCCCTCCCCGGAAGGCTTGAAGGGGCTCCGCGAGGTTTTTGTACTCGACCCCAGCCCTGTGGTCCGCGAGGTGCTGCTGCAATGGCTCGCCAACTGGGGCGTCCGCGCTCGCGCGGTCGAGAACTGGTCGGGCATTTCGGCTGACCGTCTGGCGACCGTAGATGCCGATGATGTCTTCATCGGCGGGGATCAGGCGTGGCTGCAAACGCGCGGCACAGTGGCAGATGGCTGGAGCGAATGGCCGGCCGAACGGCGCCCGAATCGTGTCTTGCTGTCGGGCTTCAATCGCCGCACGGGTACGCCGCCCTCTGGCTTGAATCCCGCGGCGTTCAACGGGCATCTGGTGAAGCCTTTGCGTTGGCGCGAGCTGCTGCAAATGCTGGTGCGCTTGGCGGACGGTGGCGTTCCAGAGGTGGTAGACCTGAACGAGCCTGAAACGGCAACGGTCACGTGTGTGCTGGAGGTGTTGGTGGTCGACGACCACGCGCTCAATCGCACTATCGCCGTCGGCAAGTTGGCCGCCTTGGGGCACCATGCGGTGGCGGTGGCAAGCGGGCAGGAGGCTCTGGACGCCATAGAGGCGCGGCACTTCGACATGGTGCTGATGGATTGCCAGATGCCTGACATGGATGGCTACCAGACTTCTGCGGAAATTCGACGCCGCGAGGCGGGTACTGGCGTTAGACTGCCCATCGTGGCCCTGACGGCGGATGCGACGACCGAATCCCGCGAACGTTGTGTTGCGGCCGGTATGGACGATTTCATCGAAAAGCCGTTCGCTCGTGAAACCCTCGCCGAGCAGCTTGCCAAATGGTGCCCACGCAGCTCGATGATTTGACGTTTTTGGTGGCGAGGTGTCCCTTTGACCGTGACAGAGTCGGAATTGGCAGAGTCGACATTGGATCGCGGCGTCATTGATGCTCTGCGGCAACTTCCCTCGCCGGATGGACGCAGCATGATTGTTTGCGTCGCCGAACTGTTCGTGCAGGACTCGCCCGCGTTGTTGCAGCAGATGCAGCAGGCGGTGCAGCGGGAAGATTGGCTGGCCCTGGCGGCTGCCGTGCATGCGCTGAAGTCTTATGCCGGTAATGTCGGTGCCCTGCGCTTCATGGCGCAACTACGGGAATTGGAGTTAACCGCCAAGGCAGGCGCGGGCCCGCAGTGCATCGCCCTGCTGGCGCCTATCCCGAGCGCGTGCAGCGCGGTGGTTACGGCTTTGGCGCGGGAGGCCGCGTGCCCTTGAATTCTCTGCCGCAGCCGGTCCGCCGAATCTTGCTGGCGGACGATGATGCGTCCACGCGTCTTTTGGCGCATTCCGTGCTCTCCGGGGCGGGCTTCCAGGTCTTTCTGGCGACTAACGGCGAGGAAGCCGTCGAGTCGGTGTTGCGCGATCGGCCGCAGATGGTCCTGCTGGATCTGGAGATGCCCGGCGTAGATGGCTACGAGGCCTGTCGGCGCATGCGTTGCCTCCCGGGTGGAGTGGAGTTGCCCATCGTGGTGGTCACGAGTCTCGACGACCCGGGCTCCATCGAACGCGCCTACGCGGCAGGCGCCACGGACTTCGTTACCAAGCCCATCAATTGGGTGTTGCTGGTGCATCGCGTTCGCTACGTGTTGCGTGCTGCCGATGCGGCGGGTGCCTTGCGCGCTGCGGAGTCGCGTAACCAAGCTTTGCTACGTGCCATGCCCGACAGCCTGTTCCTGCTCGACGGCGCTGGTCGCATTCAGGCCTGTGCGGCTGGTGGCGGGGCCCTGCCTGGTGATTCCCCCGGCAAGGAGTCCCCGACAACGCTGGCGGCGCTATTACCCCCCGAGGCCGCGTTGGCTCTGCCGACAGTCTGTGCACAGGCTCTCGCTTCGCGCATCGCGACCACGCTTGAATGTCAGCGACTCCAGTACGGCGTAACGCAGGTGCTGGAAGTTCGGTTGTTGCCTAATGAAGATGGCACCTTGCTCGCGGTCGTGCGGGATGTTTCCGAACAGAAGTTCGCGGAGCAGCGCATTCGGCGCCTTGCGTATTACGACAACCTCACGGACCTTCCCAACCGCGAGTGGATGGAGATGCGACTCACCTCTTCGCTGCTGGCAGCGGGCAAGGTGGGTCGGCGTGTAGCGGTATTGTTCATCGACTTGGACCAGTTCCGCCGAGTGAATGACACGCTGGGGCAGTTGGCCGGCGACGCGGTACTCATCGAGGCCGCCGACCGTCTGCGCCGCTGTCTTGCCAATATCCACCCCGGGGTCGAGGACGAACTGCCACTCGCACGTCTTGGTGCTGACGAGTTCCTGGTCTGGCTGCCCTTGACGGACGGTCCAGGAAGCGCCGTGGTGACGGCAGACATGATTCGTCAGGCGTTCGAACCCCTCTTTCCTTGCGGACCTGTGGAGGTCAAGGCGACTGCCAGTATCGGGGTAGCGTGTTACCCCGCGGATGGGCAGGACGTACCCACGCTGTTGCGCAATGCTGATGCGGCTTCACAGCAGGCGAAGGCGGCCGGGCGAAATCGGGTGGTTGTCTACCGCGCCGAAATGAATAACCGAGCGCTGGAGCGCTTGTCGCTCGAGGCGGACCTGCGCCGTGCGGTGGCCAGCAACAGTCTCGAGGTGTACTACCAGCCGAAGTACCGAGTCGATGATCTGGGTTTGGTCGGGGCCGAAGCCCTATTGCGCTGGAAACATCCACGCCTCGGGTTCATCCCACCCAACGAATTCATCGGCCTCGCCGAAGCCGCTGGTTTCATCGTGGACATCGACCGTTGGGTAGTGAAACGTGTCTGCGAGGATATTTCCGTGTGGCGAGCGGCAGGCAAACGCTTGCTACCGGTGGCGGTGAACCTCTCGGCGCATGAATTCCTGAATCAAGCAGTGGTCTCCATGATTACCGACGCGGCGGCTCAGGCCGAGGTGCCGCACGGGCTGCTGGAATTGGAACTCACCGAGAACGCCTTGGTGCATGACGCAACTCTCGTTCGCGAGTTGCTCACGCAACTACGCGACGCCGGTTTTACGCTGGCTATCGACGATTTCGGCACCGGGTATTCTTCGCTGCAGTACCTGCGCAGCTTCCCGGTACACACCTTGAAGATCGACCGCAGTTTCGTGCGGGACGCGCCGGACGAGCGGGAAGCTTGTGCCCTCATCCGTGCCGTCATCCAGTTCGCTCATTCGCTAGACCTGTCGGTCGTGGCCGAAGGCGTCGAGAACTATCGACAGCTCGACTTGCTCCGGGCGGAGGGCTGCGACTACTTGCAGGGCTACCTGATGGACCCGGCGCTGCCGGTCGCCACTTACGCGGCCATGCTTTGAGCCTAGCGGCCGAGGAAAGCGGCGAAGGCGGCTTTCGCCTCGGCGCTCTGCAAGGCGGCGCCGAACACGGCGGCTTCTTTTTCGATAGTGCTGGCGATGGCTGCGCGGTTCCCGCCGCGCATCAGGGCCTTGCCGGCTTGCACCGCGCCGGGCGGTAACGCGGCCAGCCTTGCTGCGGTAGCTTGTGCTGCAGCCAGCACGTCGGCAGCCGGCAAGGCTTGGTTGGCCAAGCCTAGCGCCGCAGCCTGCTCGCCACTGAACACCTCGCCCAGCAGGAGCCATTCGGCGGCACGCACATGCCCGAGGCACGCTGGCATGAGCAGGCTGGAGGCGTACTCCGGTACCAGTCCCAATTTCACGAACGGCGTCGACAGCTTCGCGTCGTTAGCGACATAGACGAAGTCGCAATGCAGTAGCAGCGTGGTGCCAATGCCGACCGCAGGGCCGCAAACCGCGGCCACCACGGGTTTGCGGCAGTCGCTCAACGCACGCATGAACCGGAACACCGGGGCGTCTTGGCGGGAGGGCGGTTGGTGCAGGAAGTCTGCGAGGTCGTTGCCGCCGGTGAAGGCT
>CALPVO020000196.1 GCA_943327025.2 Janthinobacterium lividum | reverse complement strand
GCGAATCCACACATGGCGCCGCGGCTCACGCGCTTCCGGCTCGAGGTACTTCGGCGGTTCCACCGGGCGAAACTCAAACGGCCGACGCCGCTCGAAGAACGCACGTACACGCGGCGACACTTGGTCGAGTACCGGCGCCAGCAATTCTTCTTGCGTGGGCAGGCTCTCCGGGGGCGGCACTGCCGGCATTTTCAGACCGTGTTCGTTGCCTACTTCGGGCACCTGAAACGACGAAGACAAGTGGAAGATCTGCTTGCCATGCTGAATGGCCACGACGCGTCGGTTGGAGAAACTGCTGCCGTCCAGCGAGCGGTCCACTTGGTAGACGATGGGGGCGTTGAAGTCGCCGCGGCGCAGAAAGTAAGCATGCAGCGAATGCAGTTCGCGGCCGGTTTCCACGGTACGCGTAGCGGCCACTACCGCCTGCCCCAGCACTTGCCCGCCGAACACCTGCGGGCTGCCGATGTCGCGGCTCTCGCCGCGGAACAGGTCCACCTCAATTCGCTCGAGGTCGAGCACGTGCAGCAGTTCAGTCATTCTTGGGTCCATGGTTCCACTATACCGCGCAGTGATGGCAGACTGGGCGCACACCCTTTCTAGGAGCCACCATGCCCACCCTGCACGACTTCACCGCCGACACGCTCGAAGGTCAGCCCCGCAGCCTCGCGGACTTCCGCGGGCAGGTGGTACTGGTAGTGAACGTGGCCAGCAAGTGCGGCTTCACGCCGCAATACACGGGCCTGGAAGCGCTCTGGAAGGAATACGGCCCGAAGGGCCTCGCGGTGGTGGGCTTTCCCTGCAACCAGTTCGGCGCGCAGGAACCGGGCAGCGCCGAGGACATCCGGCAGTTCTGCAGCCTCACCTACCCCGTCAGCTTTCCGCTGTTTGCGAAGGTGGAGGTGAATGGCCCGAACGCGCACCCCGTCTACGACTTCTTGAAGGCGGGCGCGCCCGGTGTGCTGGGCACAGAGGCCGTGAAGTGGAACTTCACGAAATTCTTGGTGGCGAAAGATGGCCGCGTGGTGGAGCGCTACGCACCAACCACTACCCCCGCGGCCTTGAAGGCCGACATCGACAAGCTGCTGGCGGAATAACGCCAGCGGAACTTGGCGAGTGAAGCGCCGGCTCGAAGCCGGCGCAGCCGCCTTTACTCGGCGACGCCGAGGCGCTTCTGCATCACCGGGCTCGTGGTGGTGTACTGCAGGAACTGCTTCTTTTCCGGGTAGAGCCAGTTCTGCACGGCGAACGCTGCCAGCGCAGCCTCGTGGAAGCCCGAAAGAATGAGCTTCTTCTTGCCGGGATAGGTGTTGATGTCACCCACGGCGAAGATGCCCGGCTCGCTGGTCTGGAACTTCTCGGTGTCCACGTTCAGCGCCTTGCGCTCCATGGCGAGGCCCCAGTTCGCAATAGGGCCCAGCTTCGGCTGCAAGCCGAAGAACGCAAACACGTGGTCCACGCGCAGTTCCGGCTGCGTGCCGTCCGCCGCCTTCACCGTGGCGCCAGTGAGCGTGCCTTCCGCGGACTGCAGCGTCTGGATGGTGCCTTCGATGAACTTCAGTTGGCCCGCGGCTTCCAGTTCACGCATGCGCGCCACGGAAGCAGGCGCTGCGCGGAACTCGGCGCGACGATGGATGAGCGTGACACTGGCCGCCTTGCCAGCAAAGTCCAAAGCCCAGTCGAGCGCGGAGTCGCCACCGCCACAAATAACCAAGTGCTGGCCGTGGTACTGCTGCGCATCGCGCACGCGGTAGTGCACCTGCTTGCCTTCGAAGGCCTCCACGCCGTCCACCATGAGCCGACGCGGCTGAAACGAACCGACACCACCCGCGATGATGACAGCACCCGCATCGAACTCCGTGCCGGCGCTGGTGACGACCTTGAAGCGGCGACCGCATTCGCGACGCTGCACTTCCACCACTTCCTCGCCCAAGTGAAACTGCGGGTCGAACGGCTTGCCCTGCTGAATGAGGCGATCCACCAGTTCCTGCGCACCGCACACGGGCAACGCGGGAATGTCGTAGATGGGCTTGTCCGGGTAGAGCTCCGTGCACTGGCCGCCGGTGGTCTTCAACGAGTCGATGAGGTGGGCCTTCATGCCCAGCAACCCGAGTTCGAAGATTTGGAACAGCCCGCAGGGGCCAGCGCCGATGATGACGGCTTCGGTGACGATGACAGTGCTCATGGGCGGCGTCCGCAATAAAGGTAAGCGGGCATTTTAGCAGTTAGGCCAAGCCGCAAGCTTGCTGCCACGCAACCCTGCTAGGCTTCCGCGCATGTCTTCTACCCCCACCCCACCGCCCGCTTCCGAAATCGGCCCTGACGCGGCCCCTAAGGCGAGCAGCGACACCAGCTCGGCCACGCTCCCTGCCTCCCGCGTGGATTGGGCCGGGCGTCGCCGAGTGGATTTGGCGGCGTTCCTGACACTGGCTTGGCCGCTCGTACTCAACAACACCTTGCAGGCCGTGCTGGGGCTGACAGATACGTGGTTCATCTCGCGTATCTCCCCGACGGCCACGGCGGGCGTGGGCGCCATCCACTGGCTGCTGCTGGCCATCACGCTGGTGGTAGGTGGCGTGGCCATGTGCGTGCAGACCTTCGCGGCGCAGGAACATGGCGCCGGCGACCATCCCGCCGCCGGACGCAGCGCCTGGGCGGGCGTATGGGCCTCCGCCGCCACCCTGCCGCTATTCATCTTGCTGGCGTTTGCCGCGCCGCTGCTGTTGTCACCCTTCGGCCTCCCGCAGCCCGTGGCCGCGGCTGCCGACGAATACTGGCTGCCGCGCATGCTAGGGCAACCGCTAGGGCTGGCGTTATGGGCAGTGCTGGGGTTCTTCAACGGCATTGGCGAAACCCGTCGTACGCTGTTGGTCACGGGCATCACGATGGTGGCCAACGCCGCGCTGAACCCGTTGCTGATGTTCACCTTCGGGCTGGGCATAGCGGGCAGTGCTTGGGCCACCAACCTCGCGCAGGCCTTGGGGCTCGCACTGGCGCTGGCTTGGCTGCTGGGCGACAGGTACGAACACCGCTACCGCACGCGTAGTGGCTGGCGGCCACACCTCACCGCACTGAAGCGCCACTTCACCGTGGGGTTGCCCATGGGCTTCGTGGCCGGCGCGGACTTGCTCGGCGCCTCGCTGTTCACGCTGTTCATCACGCGCACGGGCGAAGTGGGCGGCGCAGCCACGCAGGTAGCGTTCATGCTCACTTCGCTGGCCTACTTGCCGGGCTTGGGGCTGGCTTCCGCCGGCACCACACTGGTAGGCCAAGCCATTGGCGCCGGGCACCCGGACTGGGCGGAAAGGCTGGGCACGCTCACCATTCGCATTACTGCCGGGTACATGGGCACCGTGGGTGTGCTGACGGCCATCCTTGGGCCCTGGCTCATGCCGGCGTTCGTGAATGCCGATTCACCCAACGCGGCGGCAGTGATCGCACTGGGCACGAAGGTGCTGTGGCTGGCGGCCATCTACCAGGCCTTCGACGGCTTCAATTTCGGCGCCAGCTTTTGCCTGCGCGGCGCCGGCGATGCACGCGTGCCCGCTATTTTGGTGGCTATCATCTCGTGGGGCTTGTGGGTGCCCGCCACGCACATGCTCACCTTCGCGCCGGGCGAAGGCTTGGTGACCTTCCTGCCGGCCTTCGGCTTGGGCACCATGGGCGCGTGGTATTCGATTGTGGGCTATATCGTCGTCTTAGGCGGCGCCATGTACTGGCGCTGGCGCTCGGGCGCTTGGCGCAAGATCAAGTTGTAGCGCCTAAGGCGCTAGCGGCAGCGCCGCGGCTAATCGCCAAACCTAATCTTCTAGGGCTTGGCGGCTTCACGCGCCACACGGAACCCAAGGTCGAACGCGCGGAGCGAAGGCACAGCGCGCTCTCGCGCCGCACTGCGTGCCCCCGCGGCCGTGGACAGGAACGAACCACCCCGCACACCACGCAAAGTGCACCCGGACCATTCCCAGGCACGACCATCCAACGGCGCACCCGTACGACTGGTGGTCTGGCAGTCCTGCACCCATTCGCGCGCGTTGCCGAGCATATCTACCAAGTCGAAAGCATTCGGCTGATAGCGCCCCGGCACCGCAAGACCCGCCACACCATCGCGGCAGTTGGCCTGCCAGCGGCCCAGCAGGCGCGGCGGGTAGGATTCAATGGCGTCTTGGTCCAGCACGTTCGCGTTGTCGCACAAGCTGGCATCCCACTGTTCCGCCATGGCATCGCGGCCAGTGAAGCTGCGCGCGGCAGAGCTTCCCGCACGCGCGGCGTATTCCCATTCCAGTTCGCTGGGCAAACGATACTTCTGGCCAGTAGTGGTGCTCAGCCATTCCACGTAGGCACGCGCGTCATCCCAGGAAACACAGGTGACCGGCAGATCTGGCGAAGCCGGGGCCAGCGTGGCTTCGCCAGCGGACTGCCAGTCCATGCCATCTTCCACCACCCAGCCGCCAGCGAAAGCTTGGCAACGGGCTTCCACCGTGTGCCGCGTAGCGTTAGCGAAAGCGCGGTACTGCGCCACCGTCACCTCGCTGCGGGAAAGCAGGAAAGACTTGGCCAAGACCACGGGCCTGGCGGGCGTTTCGCCAGTGCCCGGGTCCGCCTCGCGCGCTTCCGACGGCGTGCCGTAGTGAAACTCGCCCGCGGGTACAGTCACCATCAACGGACAGCCGGGGCAGTCGCGCAGTTGGCCAGGCGGCAGTACTTCCGGCGCGGGCAGCACCAACGTAGGCGCCGCAGGCGTGGCCGGTAACACCGTTGCTGGTGCTGCCGGAGCGGGTTTGGGCACCACCGCGGCCGGCCGCTGAATAGTGCCGCTGACCGACTGCGCCACGGCACTGAACGACAGACCGCTAGCCAAACAGGCCAGAACCATGCCGGCATGCCGCCACTGCGAACGTGCCATGCCACTATGCGCAGTCACTTATCCAACCCCTGCGCCACACGGAAACCGAGGGCGTCGTTGCGCTCATTGGCCTCCATGCCGCTACGCGCCGCGCTGCGCAAGGCAACTGGTGGCGAATTCCACGCACCGCCACGCACCACATGCTGCGTGCAACCGCCCACCCACACCCAAGGGCGCACGTCTTCAGCGCGGCCGGTGTAACTGTCCGTCACACAGTCGAGCGTCCATTCCGCCACGTTGCCCAGCAAATCCTGCAGACCGAAAGCATTAGCATGGAAGCGCCCCACCGGCGCCACATCGCTGAATCCATCACGGCAAGGAACGGGCACCTGGCCGAGATGCAACACCTCTTCAGCCACGAG
>CALPVO020000195.1 GCA_943327025.2 Janthinobacterium lividum | reverse complement strand
GGACCCGAGAAAGACGGCGCCAGCAACGCTAAGGGTGCGCTTGGGGCGGGCGAGAGCCCACTTCAGCGCAGGGCCATACACGCGGTGGATGGTGCGCATCGTGCCATGGAGCAGTCGGTCTGCCATGGCATCGAAACGTTCCATGCGACCACCGGTAGGAGGTCCGGGGTTGCGCAGAAAGTGCGAGGAGAGGAAAGGGATGATGGTGTAGGCGACCAGCATCGAGGCGATGACGGTCATCATCACGGCAGCCGGCAGTGAACGGATGAAGGCGCCCGGGCCTTCAGGCAGGAACAGCAGCGGCAGGAAGGCGAGCAATAGCGTTGCCGTGCACCCTAATACGGCGAGTGCTATTTGATCGGTAGCGAGGATGGCTGCCTCGCGCCGGCTATGGCCCATGCGGATGAAGCGCGCAATGTTCTCCACGACGACAATGCTGTCGTCCACGAGCAGCCCCAGGGCCAGGATGAAGCCAGCAATGGACAACTGGTTCAGCGAGAAGCCGGAGAAATACAGGGCGGAAAGGCCCATGGCCAGCGATAGCGGGATGGACAGCATGACCACGCCAGCAGCTCGCAGGCCGAGTGGCAGCAAGGTGATCATCACCAACGCGATGGCGATAGCGAAGTCGTGACCGAGTCGCGTCAGGCGACGGTCCACATTGCGCGATTGGTCGAAGCCCCGTTCGAGCCGGATGCTCTGCGGCAAGTCTTTCTCGTAAGCGTCGAACACGGCATCGATGCCGGCACGCACCTTGAAGATGTTCTGATTGTCTTTCTGGCTGGCGGTGACGAACACCGCGCGGTGGCCGTTATAGCGGCCGAGGTAGGTGTGTTCGCCGGTCGCCCAAGAGACAGTAGCCACGTCGCGCAGGCGTACGATGCGGCCCCGTGTGGCTCCGACCACCGTGTCCTCTATCTCCTGCAACGAATGGAAGGAGCCGGTGGTCTTGAGGTCGTAGCGTCGTGCGCCGGCATCGACGGAGCCACCAGGAATACTGGTGTTTTCCGCCTGCACTGCCGTGGCCAGCTGCTGCAAGGTCACTGCGGTACGGCCCAACCGGTCCAGATCCACAGCGATACGGATTTCCGAGGTGGGGTAGGCCCAGCTTTCGGACTGACGAACGCCCGGGACCCGTTCCAGACGGTCTTCCAGTTCGCCGGCCCATTTCTCCAGTTCGCGCCAAGGAGCGGTGTCACTCACCAGGGCCGATTGCAAAATGTTGACGCGTGCCGGTCCGGCGCGGCGAATGTCGATGTATTTCAAGTCCGCCGGCAGTTGAGGGCGCAGCCGGTTGAATTCGCGGATGACGTCATCCTGCTTCTTCTCGGGGTCCCCGACATAGTGAAACTCGATGTGCACCAGCCCCAGCCCGTCATTGGCAAAGCTGACCACCTTCTTCACGTCGTCCAGTTCGTTCAGCGCCTCTTCGATCGGGTCGATGAGCACGCGTTCTATTTCGGCAGGATCGGCACCCGGATAGCCGACGGTAATGGTGACGGCGGGGAAGGAGAACGACGGATCTTCCGCCCGCGGCATGTTGACGTAGCTGTTGAGACCCACTGCCACGAGCAGACCAAACAGCACCAGTGTGAATTGCCACTGGCGGACAGCGAAGGCCCAGATACGCATGGCGGCGGCCTAGCGCTTGACCGTGACGCGGTCGCCCGCGGTCACGAACGAGGCACCTTCCACCACCACTTGCTCGGTGGGTTTCAGGCCGTCCAGCACCTCCACCCGATCGCCGACGATGCGGCCAATGAGCACATCGCGGCGTTGCACCCGGTCGCCTACGACGACCAGCAGGGTGGCGCGGTCGCCGCTGGCTTCCAGCAATGCCGTGTTCGGCGCGACCATCGTTGGCGCGGTGGCCGCTTCCGTCATGCGCGGCAGGAGGGCGCTGGCCACCATGCCGCGGCCAAAGCCCGCCGCCGCTTCCTGAACAGCAATCTCCACTTGGAAACTGCCGGTGGCGGGGTCCGCGGAGCGGGCCACCGTGCGGACGATGCCGGTGAATTCGCGTGCCGGAAAGGCATCGAAGTGCAATTTGGCAGCGAGACCCGAGCGTAGCTGAACCACTTCGCGGTCTGCCACGGCCACCTTCACCACCCAGCCTTGCCGCGTGCCGCCGACGACCACGACGGTTTGTCCGGGGCCTACCAGCTCGTCGCGCTCAGCGAGCTTTTGCAACACCATGCCATCGGCCGGTGCGGTAATGCGCGCGTACGAAGCATTGAACTCCACGGAGCGCAACTGCGCAGCCGCAACGCTGGCAGCGGTGTTCAAGTCGTCGAGGTTCTCGCGGGTGGCGACACCATCGGCAAACAATTGTTGCCCACGCTCGAGATCGCGTTTGGCTTTCGCGGCGCCTTCACGAGCCTGAGCCACGGCCGCCTCGACTTCGGCAGAACGCAACCGTGCGAGCAGTTGTCCGCGGCGGATGCTTTGGCCTTCCTCCACTAGTACGGCTTCGATGACACCGCCCAGCTTGAACGACAGCTTCGCTTCATCCTGTGGCGCGAGGAAGCCCACTGCGCGGATGTCTTCGGTGAGTACTGTAGTTTCGAGCGTGGCAACGCGCACGGAGCGAACCGGCGTGGCGTCTGGTGTGGTGCTGCCATGGCAACCGGCGAGTAGGAGCAGGGCCAGCCAGCTTGCAGGGCGCATGCTTGGGGTGAAGCGGGAGGACGGGCCGATCATGGCGTGGCTTCCTTCGAAACTGCTTGGCCCAGCGCATAGTCGAGCTGGGTTAGTGCCGCGAGTGCGGCAAGGCGGGTATTGTCGATGTTGAGGCGCGCGTCGGTGAGCGTGCGGCGGGCGTCGATGAATTCGGCTTGGTTGGCTGAGCCGAGGTCGCGCTTGCGCGCAACGATTCGGAACGCGCCTTGTGCCGCGGCCACTCGTTCTTCAGCGGTGCGCAGGGCAGCGCGTTGCACGAGGTAGTCCTCTACCGCTTGCTGTACTTCCATGCGCACCAGGAATGCGGTTTCCTCACGGCGGGCACGGGCTTCATCGAGCCGCGCGCTGGAGGCGGCCAGGGCCGCGCGATCCGCGCCGCCGGAAAACAGGTTGAACCTCACCACCACGGAAGCGAGCACGAAGCGCTCGTCGGCGGAGAAGCCATAGCTGGTGCCTTGAATGCCACTGGTGACCTGCAAGCCCACTTGGGGCTTGAACGCGGCACGTGCTGCGCGGCCACTGGCGCGGGCGCCGGCCATGGCAGCATCAAGCTGCTGCAGTTCGGCACGCGCGCCGAGCGCCGCCTCCTGCAAGGTGCCGGTGCCTAGCTCGCGCTTTTCGGCGAGCGCCAAATCTTCCGCCGTGGGAATCGCTTCTGGCAGGGCGTTGGTGCCCGGCTGGCTACGCAGTGTGTTCACGTAGGCCTGTAGTTGGCCGGCTGCATTGTTCAAGCTCAGCAGTTGCTGTTCTACTTCGAGCAGGTCCGCACGGGCGCGGAAGACGCGGTCTTCCGTCACCTTGCCGGCGCGGAACAGGCTGTCGTTGATGCGCAGGTTTTCCGCCGCGAGGTCCCGTGTTTCGCTCACGACCACCACGCCGGCGCGGGCGCGCAGCCATTGGAAGTACGCTTGCTTCATGTCGCGGGCCAGTCGCTGTTCGTAGGCGCGGGTGGCAGCCTGCGAAGCCAGCAGTTCGGCATCGGCCGCGTCCCGGCCGGCACCGAGGCGTGCGTCGTAAAGCGGCTGGATAAGGCTAAGCGTGGTTTCCTGGTCGCGCGAGCGGACGAAGTTGAACTCCTGGTTCGCCACGCGCGGGAACTGCGGCGGGCGACCTTGGGCCACCAACTGCGCATCGAGCGCCGCGTAAACGGGGTTGAGCAGGTCGCCCAGCGGAAACTCGATGGTGCGGCCGCCGTCGGCGCGGGTATAGCGGGCTTGGAAGTCGAGACTGGGTAGGTAGCGGGCGCGGGCCCGGTCCAGTTCCGCGAAGCGCCGCGCCACGACGGCGCGTTCCGCGAGCAGCCCTTGGTTAGCGCGCAGGGCCTCGGCCACCAATTGCGCGGTGGCTTCGGCGAGCGGCGTGGTTACCTTGCCGGTGAGGCCGTTCGACATCGGCGCGGGCGTGTCCGACGCGGTCGCGTCAGCCGGGGCGGCGCTGGCGGGGAAGGCCGATATGCCGAGGCAACAAACCATGACGGCCGTCCATTGGCTAGATGGCTGTCTAGCTTTGGAGCGCAAAATACTCAGAAGTACAGCGAACATGGGCAGGGTCCTAGGTGGACTTCGGGCCGCGCAGCGAATGGCGCAGCAGTTGCAGTGAGTGGTCGGCCAACTGGTCCTGAGTAACGCCGTGGCGTAGCAATCCGGAACCCTTGGTAGCCATCAATTGGATGATGCCGTGCGTGAAGCCCCACAGCGCCGTGGCCGAGAGCACCGCGGACCCGAGGTCCGGCCGAACGGAGCCGTCCGCGCGGCCGATTTCGAGGGCCGCTACTACTTCGGCGATGGCCGCGTCGCCGGCGGCGGCGCATTCCTGCAGGACCGAACTGCCATCGGCCTGGTGCTGGGCGGCCTGAAAGCGGGCGCAGGCATCAAAATAATGAGGAAATTCATGAGAGAAGGCGACATAGGCGCGGCCGATGGCCTGCACTTTGTCCAGCCCGAGCGCGGCGCGGCCGGCGGCTTCACGGAAGCGTTGCTGGAGCAGTTCGAAGGCGCGGGCGACGATAGCCAGGTGCAGTTCGGCCCGGTCTTTGAAGTACACGTAGAGCAGGGCGCGCGAGAGGCGGGCTTCGCGCGCCAGCTGGTCCATGGTCAGGCCGTCCCAGCCAGAGCTGGCATACAGGCGCTCTGCGGCCTCGATGATGTCGAGGCGGCGGCGCTCTTTTTCCTCTTCACGGCGCTCGGCAAGGTACGACATGGCACTAGGGTGCCGTGTCGTTGACACCGTGTCAACGAAAAGACGTCTGTCCAGTACTGGCTAGACGACGCGCCCGGACTGCTCGCCGCGCTGCCAGGCCGCCAAGTGGCTGGCCAACTGGTCCAACGAGCGCTGGCGGGCTTCCACGGCGGCCCAAGCCGTGTGCGGCGTGACGAGCAGGTTGGGAATGTCCGCGGCGAGAAGGGGGTTGCCGTCCACGGGCGGCTCTACCGCCAGCACGTCGATGGCAGCGCCCCCAATCTGGCGTGCGCGCAGCGCGGCGGCGAGCGCTGCGGCGTCCACCAAGCCACCGCGCGCCGTGTTCACCAGCAGGGCGTCGGGCTTCATCAGCGCCAGCTCTGCCGCGCCTATCAGGCCAGTGGT
>CALPVO020000194.1 GCA_943327025.2 Janthinobacterium lividum | reverse complement strand
TGCCACGAGACGGTCGTGCAGCGCCGAGCGGCGCGCGCCACGGGCGGTCTGGTACTGGTAGTACGGCCAGTGCATGGCGTACAACAGGCCCAACGTTTCCACGGTGCGGTCGTGCAGATAGCGCTTGTTGCCCTGGAAGTGCATGGCGCGACGAATGTCGACGTCCGCCAGGTCCATCGGCGGGCGACGGTCGCGGATCCATTCTGCGAGCACCTTGCCGGCACCACCACTCGCGGCAATGCCTACGGAGTTGAAGCCGGTGGCCACGAACAGATCCTTCACTTCCGGCGCTTCGCCCATGTAATAGCGGTCGTCAGGAGTAAAGCTTTCCGGGCCGTTGAAGAACAACTGAATGCCGGCGTCTGCCAACTTCGGCACGCGACGCATGGCGTCGTTCAGAATAGGTTCGAAGTGGTCGTAGTCTTCCGGCAACGTGTCGAAGCAGAAGTCCTTCGAGATGCCCTTCATGCCCCAAGGCTTGGCCACAGGCTCGAAGCAGCCCATGAGAATCTTGCCGGCATCTTCCTTGTAGTACGCGCATTCGTCTTGCACGCGCAGCACAGGCAGGTTCGGCGGCACGCCTTCCAGCGGCTCGGTCACGATGTAAAAGTGTTCGGCGGCGTGCAGCGGCACCGTTACGCCGGTTTCACGCGCCAACTGGTGCGACCACATGCCGGCACAGATGACGACCGTATCGGCAGCGATATAACCCTGTTCGGTTTCCACGCCCACAGCGCGGCCGTTTTCCACGCGCACGCGCGTGACCGGCGTGTTCTCGAAAATGCGGGCGCCACGCATCTTGGCGCCCTTCGCGAGCGCCTGCGTGGTATCGATGGGGTTCGTCTGGCCGTCCTTGTGCAGGAAAATGCCACCGACGAGGTCATCCACCATCAGCAGCGGCCAGCGCTCTTTGATTTCAGCGCAGGTGAGCACGTCGATTTCAAGACCGAAGGTCTTGCCCATCGAAGCGCCGCGCTTCAGCTCTTCGAAGCGGGCTTCCGTCTTCGCGCAGCTGATGGAACCGTTCTGCTTGAAGCCGGTGGCCTGGCCGGTTTCCGCTTCAAGCGAGTGGTACAGGCTGGCCGTGTACTTCGCCAGCTCCGTGAGGTTCCGCGTGGCACGCAGCTGGCCGACCAGGCCTGCCGCATGCCAAGTGGTACCGCAGGTGAGCTGCTTACGCTCCAGCAACACCACATCGGTGATGCCGAGCTTGGTGAGATGGTAGGCCGTGGAACAGCCAGCGACGCCGCCACCGATGATGACGACGTTCGCGTGATTGGGCAGCGACATGGCCTACCTCCGTCAGCCTGCGTCGCGCGGGCGCATGCCGTCGCGCGGCAACTTCACCGGGAACTCGGCACGGATGGCCGCGTCCACCGCTTCCGGCACATGCGCCGGGAAGTGCGTGGAGAGAATCTCCTCGACCTTCTTGTGCGCGCGCTGCAGAACGTTCGTGGAACCATGGTCAATCCAGTCGCCCGGGCTGCGACGGTCGCCGACGCCAGGGTAGATGTATTCCGTTTCCATCAGCTGCAGCGTCTGGCCGCTACCAAGGTAGTGACCAGGGCCGTTCAGGCAGACGTCTTTGATGACCTCGAACGACAAGCGCTCTTCGTCGACGAGGATGCCCTTGATGGTGCGCTGCGAGGCGCCAATGATGTCGTTGTCGATAATCAGGCTGTCGAGCGAATAGCCCAAGAGGCTGGCGTGCATGCCGGCCGATTCGTAAATCATGTTCGCGCCGGCATTGCCGACGAGCGCATGGTTCAGGGCCTTCTCGGCACCGGCCTGACCGTCCGCCACCTTCGAGTCCGTCATGCCGGAAGCGGTGCCGCCGGTGAGGTTGTAGAAGTGAGCCATCTGGCCAGCAGCCGCGGACAGCAGCGCTTGTTCCGGGCTGCCGCCCGACATGGCGCCGGTACGCAGGTCCGAAACGAAGCACCAAGTGCCGAAGATGGCCGGGTGGCCCGGGGCGATGGCGTTCACGTACACCAAGCCCGCAAGGCACTCGGCCACTTCCTGCGCCAACGCACCGGCCAGAGCCGCCGGAGCCGTGGCACCGGCTTGACCTGCCGACAACAACAGAATGGGCATACCGCCACGCACCGCCACTTCAAGGCAACGGCAAGCGTCGGTCGCAAACTTCATGGGCGGCACGACGAAGCAGTTCGACTGACTGACGAACGGGCGCTCACGCCACTTGTCTTCACCGCCGGCAATATCGTGGAGCATCTTGAGCGAAGCTTCGACGTGCTCCGGCATGACCCAGCTGCTACCCACGTGCTTCGTGGTGGACGACACTGCTGCATAGCAGGTGTTGAAGTCCATCTCGAACGGATCGGGGATGTCGCGCGGCACTACGGCACGCTGGAAGAAGTGAATGTGTTCCATGCGGTCGACGATGCGGCCGATGTCGTACAAGTCCTGAATGGTGGATTCGCGGTAAGTACCGTCGACATTCACCATGTTCACGGCCGCGCCAGCGGTACCGTAGTAGGTCCTCTTGCCCCAGGGCTCGAGGTCGAAGCGCGGGTCCTGCGCGTGCAATTTGAAGTTGCGCCCGGCCTTGGCGAGGGTGTCTTCCACCAGCGCGCGCGGGAACAACAGGCGGCCCGTGTCCGTGAGAGTGCAGCCAGCCTTGGTCAGCAGCTCGACACCGGTCTCCGGCGCGTCTGCCAAGCCGACCTCTTCCAGCAGGCGCAGGGCCGTCTGGTGGATCTGCTGGATATCGCTATCGGAAAGCGGCTTGTAGCGGCCGCTCTCCATGCCCGGGTTCACGGGGCGCAGATGGTCAGGAAGGGCCGTGGCGCGGGCAGCGCGACGGGCATCGCGTCCAGAAGGACGGCGGGCAGTGGGGGTTGTGTCGCTCATGCCGCAAGACTCGCACAGGCGCTCGCGGTAAAGCGAAAAAATAATTCACCCTGCAGGAAAATTTTATGGCGGCGAAGCCACCTCCGCCCCGGCTTCCCCGCCGACTTTCTACGGCATACTAAAGCCCATGAACACTCCCCAGACCCTTCAGGAATGGCAGCAGCTGGCTGCTTCCCTCCGGTTCGACACCGGCCACTTCATCGACGGCAAGCAAGTGGCCGCGGGCAACCGCCGCTACACGCTGGTGAACCCTGCCACCGGCCAGCCGCTGTGCGAGATCGCCGCGGGCGACGCCACCGATGTCGACCTGGCCGTCGCCACCGCCAAGCAAGCCCATGCCGATGGCCGTTGGCGCCGCATGTCCCCCCGCGATCGCATGGGGGTCATGGCGCGCTGGGCAGACCTCATCGATGCCAACACCGCCCGCTTCACCTTGCTGGACACCCTCGCCATGGGCAAGCCAGTGCGCGAAATGACCGGCGTGGACATTCCGCAGGCCTCGCTCACGGTGCGCTATTTCGGCGAACTCATCGACAAAGTGCAGGGTTCTGTCACGAACACCGCCGTAGAGGCCTTCCACTACACCCTGCGTGAACCGCTCGGCGTGGTCGGTTGTGTGGTTCCCTGGAACTACCCGCTCATGATGACCAGCTGGAAGGTGGCCCCGGCCCTGGCCGCCGGCAACACCGTAGTGCTGAAGCCCGCGGAACAGTCGCCGCTGTCCGCCCTGCTGTTCGCCGAACTGTTCGTCGAGGCCGGTGGCCCGCCGGGCGTGTTCAATGTCGTTAACGGCTTCGGCCTGGCTGCCGGCGAACCGCTCGCGCTGCATAACGACGTGGCCAAGATTTCCTTCACGGGCTCCACGGTCACCGGCAAGCGCATGCTGGAATATTCCGGGCGCTCGAACATGAAGCGCGTCAGCCTGGAATGCGGTGGCAAGTCCCCGCAAATTTTCCTCGCGGACCTCGAAGACCTCGACCGCGCTGTCCAGTACGCCGTCTACGGCATCTTCGGCAACACCGGTCAGGTGTGCAGCGCCGGCTCCCGCCTGCTGGTGGACAAGCGCATCATTGAAGAATTCACCGCCAAGTTCGTCGAAAAGGGCCGCGCGCTGTACCAGAACGGGGACCCGCTCGACCCGGCCACCACGCTCGGCCCCGTGGTCAACGCCCGCCAGCAGGCGCGCGTGCTGGACTACATTGCCAAGGGCAAGGCCGAAGGCGCCAAGGTGGAGATGGGTGGCGACACGCCGGAAGGCCCGGGTTGCTATGTCAGCCCCACCCTCTTCAGCGGCGTTAACAACCAGATGACCATCGCCCGCGAGGAAATCTTCGGGCCCGTGGCCGCGCTCATTGAAGTGGATGGTCTCGACCACGCCATGAGCATTGCCAACGACACTATCTATGGCTTGGCCGCGTCCATCTGGACCACGGACCTGCGCTCCGCGCACGATGCGGTGCGTCGCTTCGAAGTGGGCACCATCTGCGTGAACTGCTTCGACCACGGCGACCCCACCTCTCCCTTCCTCGGCTACAAGCAGTCTGGGCAGGGTGGCGACAAGTGCCTCGAAGGCCTGCTGTCCTACACGCAGACCAAGTCCGCCTGGGTTCACCTGGGATGAACAAAGCCGTTTCGGCTGCAGTGCCTTCCGGCGCGGCGGACCCTTTGCTCACCGCCCGGCCCGACACCACGGTTAGCGCCCGCGACTTCGGTATCGAGTCCGACATGCAGGTGCCGGCGTTCAGCACGCGCACGGAGTACGTGCCAACGCTCGACACCAGCTACCGCTTCGACCCTGACACCACGCTCGCCATCTTGGCGGGCTTCGCGCACAACCGGCGCGTGATGGTGCAGGGCTACCACGGCACCGGTAAGTCGACGCATATCGAGCAAGTGGCCGCACGGCTGAACTGGCCCATGGTGCGCTTGAACCTCGACGGCCTTGTGTCGCGTATCGTCTTGGTCGGTCGTGACGCCATCGTCATACGCGACGGCTTCCAGGTGACCGAGTTCCGCGAAGGCCTGCTGCCTTGGGCGCTGCAACGTAGCGTGGCGCTGCTGTTCGACGAATACGACGCCGGCCGCCCCGATGTCATGTTCGTCATCCAGCGCGTGCTGGAAGCAGACGGCAAGCTCACGTTGCTCGACCAAAGCCGCGTCATCAGTCCGAACCCGGCGTTCCGGTTGTTCTCTACCGCGAACACCATCGGCCTTGGCGATGCCACCGGCCTCTACCACGGCACGCAGCAAATCAACCAAGGCCAGATGGACCGCTGGTCCATCGTCACCACGCTGAATTATCTGGAGCACGAAGCGGAAGCCGCCATCGTGGTCAGCCGTGATGCCAGCTACGACACGCCGGAAGGTCGCAAGACTGTCATGGCCATGGTTCGCGTGGCGGACATGACCCGCAATGCCTTCATGAACGGCGACATCTCCACCGTCATGAGCCCGCGTTCGGTCATCGCTTGGGCAGAAAACGCCCGCATC
>CALPVO020000193.1 GCA_943327025.2 Janthinobacterium lividum | reverse complement strand
GCTACCTTACCGCTGGTGTCGTTGGGCCCTGCGCCGCGTGAATGCGGCCGACCAACGCGCTGGTATTTTCTATTTTCATCCTTGGGAAATCGACCCGGGCCAGCCACGTATCGCGAAGGCCTCGCTGAAGAGCCGCCTGCGCCACTACGTGAAACTTGGAACCATGGAACAACGTATTGAGCGCTTGCTTGGCGATTTCCGCTGGGGACGCATGGACGAGGTGTTTAGTGTCGGCTGAGCTCGCCGTACGCGCGGCGACGGCAGCGGATACGGTCCAGTGGAATGCCTTCGTGCTGGCACACCCCGAGGCCACGTTCTTCCATCGCGCCGAATGGTCCCAGGTATTGCAGCGCGCTTTCGGTCACGTGCCGCATTTTCTGCTCGCTGAACGCGCAGGGCAGGTGGTGGGCGTGTTGCCCTTGGCGGAACTCAAGAGTCCGCTGTTTGGCCATTCACTGGTGTCTACGCCGTTTTGTGTCTACGGTGGCGTCTTGGCTACCGATGCAGCGGTACAGACCGCGCTGGAAAGCGCGGCCGTGGCACTTGGCGAGCGCCTCGGTGTGGCCCATGTGGAATTTCGCAACCAGGTGCCGCGTCGCGAAGACTGGCACCGCAAAGACCTCTACGTCACTTTCCGCAAGGCACTGGCCGCGGACGACGAAGCGGAACTTACCGCTATTCCTCGCAAGGCCCGCGCTGAAGTGCGGAAGGGCCTAAAGAACGGGCTGGTCGCGACGGTTTCTCGTGACCCGAAGGAGTGGTTCGAACTCTATGCCGAAAGTCTGCGAAACCTCGGGACTCCGGTGTTTTCGCGGCGCTACGCTGAAGTGTTGCTGGATGTATTTGGCGAAGACTGCGAAGTGCTGACGTTGCATTCCGCCGCCGGCGTACCGCTCACCTCAGTGCTCAGTTTCTATTTCCGCGGCGAAGTACTGCCTTACTACGGTGGTGGCGGTGCAGCGGCCCGCTCCACGGGCGCGCATGACCTCATGTACTACGAAGTCATGCGTCGCGCGCGCGCATTGGGTTGCCATTCCTTCGATTTCGGGCGCAGCAAGCGCGGCACCGGCTCGTATTCATTCAAGAAGAACATGGGCTTTACGGAAACGCCGTTGGCCTATGAATACCGGTTGGTGAAAGCAGCGGAAATGCCGAACCTGAGCCCGACCAACCCGAAGTATTCGCTGCTCATCAACGCCTGGCAGCGTCTGCCGCTGTGGGCCAGCAAGCTGGTGGGGCCGCCGCTTGCGCGGTCGCTGGGATGAGTGGGACGCTCTTCCTGCCCCATCGGGTGCCGTTTCCGCCCGACAAGGGCGACAAGATTCGTTCATTCCATTTATTGAAGGCCTTGGCTCGGCGCGGGCCGGTGTATCTCGGCACGTTCGGTGAAACGCCTGCAGAGTTGGCCACTGGGCCGGCCTTGCGTGAATGGTGCGTTGGCACCTGCCTGCGGCCGCTGCGCAAACCGGTGGCGCTGGCCCGTGCGGCTTTGGGCGCCTTGCTCGGCCGTTCATTAAGCCAAGGCTATTACCACGACCCGGGGTTACAGCGTTGGGTTCGTGAACTCGTCGCCACTGGCAAGGTGGACCGCATCGTCGTGTTTTCGTCCTCCATGGTGCCGTACACCTGGGGTTTGCCGCAGCAGGTACGTGTGGTCACGGACCTCTGCGATGTCGATTCGGACAAGTGGGCGCAGTACGCTGCCGGGCGCCGTGGGCTGAAAGGCCTGCCGGCGCGCCTCGTCTATGCGCGCGAAGCGCGGACGCTCGCGGCGCTCGAAAAGCGCACGGTGCAGTCCTGCGCGGCGTCCATCGTCATTTCAGAAGCCGAGGCCGACTTGCTGGCGAAGGTGGCTGGCTGCCCCCGTGAGCGTGTGGATGTGGTGCGGAACGGTGTGGACCTGGCCTACTGGAACCCCGCAGATTCCACTGTGCTGGCACAGCCTTCGCCGTTCGCCGCTGGCGAGCAGGCCTTGGTGTTTACCGGTGCCATGGACTACTGGGCGAATGCCGATGCGGTCACTTGGTTCGCGAACGAGGTGTTGCCGCGGGTTCGCGCTGCGGCGCCGGCGGCCCGTTTCTGGATTGTGGGCTCCAACCCCACTGCGGCTGTGCAGCAGCTGGCGGGTGCGCAGGTCACGGTCACCGGCCGCGTCGCCGATGTCCGCCCATTCCTCGCGCATGCCACGGTAGCGGTGGCCCCCTTACGCGTGGCACGCGGTGTGCAAAACAAGGTGCTGGAAGCCATGGGCATGGCGAGGCCTTTGGTGGCAACGCCCGCCGCCTTGCAGGGTTTGGGCGCGGTGCAGGTGGCCGGGTTGGGTATCGGCGAGAGCGCCGAGGAAGTTGCCGCGGCGGTGTTGCTGGCTTTGCGGACCGGCGGGAACGCGCCTGCGCTACGGGAATTCGTGGATGCCCAGTTCGGTTGGGAGCCGCAGCTGGCGCATTTTCTGCAGTTGGTTGAGGGGCCGTGAAGAGCGGGGCGGAAAGTCAGGCGGCGACCATGGCCGCAGAAAATGCCGTCGCACCCGGCGTGCTGGAAAAACCGCTGGTGGTGCATGTAGTGCACGAACTGGCGTTTGGGGGCCTGGAGAACGGGCTCGTCAACCTGCTCAACGGTCCGCTCGGCGGTCAGTATCGCCACGCGATTGTCTGCCTCACGCGGTCCACCGCTTTCAGCCAGCGACTGCAGCGGCCCGATATCGCTATTTACGAACTCCACAAGCCGCCGGGCAAGGGGCTGGGTGTCTACCCGCGCTTGTGGCAACTGCTGCGCCGGTTGCGCCCGGCCATCGTGCATACCAATAACCTTGCCGCCTTAGAGACGCAGTGGATTGCCGCGCTGGCGGGGGTGAAAGTCCGCCTTCACAGCGAACATGGCTGGTCCGCCGCCGATCCGCGCGGTGCGAACCCGCGGCACCGGTTGCTGCGGCGCTGGACGGACCGCTGGATTACTCGCTACATCCCCGTGTCGCGGGATATCGCCCGCTGGCTGGTCGAGGACATCGGTCTGCCGCGTCACAAGGTGGAACTGGTGGGCAACGGCGTCGACACCGAGCGGTTCACGCCAACGGGTCCGGTGCCAGCAGACGTGCCTTGGCAGCGAGGCGATGTTGTCGTCGGTTGCGTGGCCCGCATGGACCCGGTGAAGGGGCCGCGGGTCTTGGTGGAGGCGTTCGCGGCGCTGTTGGCACGCCAACCCGCGGTTGGGCCGAAGCTTTGGCTGGCCTGGATAGGCGAGGGGCCGGAGCGCACTACGCTCGAGACCGCTGCCGCGGAACACGGGTTGCTGGCCCATGTTTGGCTGCCTGGCGCGCGCGACGACATTCCGACGCTATTGCGGGGGTTCGATGTGTTCGCCCTGGCGTCTCTCAACGAGGGCATTTCCTACACGTTGCTGGAGGCGATGTCGTCCGGCCTGCCCGTCGTGGCCTGCGCTGTGGGCGGGAACCCCGAAGTGGTGGTGGATGGGGCGACTGGGCGGCTGGTGCCTTCGGGAGATGTGAACCGATTCGCGGACGCCCTTGCGGATTATGTCCAAAATGCCCCCCTACGCCACCAGCATGGCGAGGCAGGGCGTGAAGTGGTGAAGAACCGCTTCAGCATGGCTTCGATGCAGGTGGCTTATGCGGCCATCTACGCACGTTTGTGCGCCGGGAAAGAATGAACCATGTGCGGAATCGTAGGGTTATTCGACGCGCGTGAACTGCGCGCCGTGGACGTTGCTGTCCTCGGCCGGATGAACGCCTTGCAGTTTCACCGCGGCCCCGACGAGGGTGGGCAGCACGTGGAGCCGGGCGTGGGGCTGGGCCATCGGCGTCTTTCCATCATCGACCTTGCCACCGGCCAGCAGCCCTTGTGGAACGAAGACCGCAGTGTGGTCGTCGTCTTCAATGGCGAAATCTACAACTACCGCGCGCTCATTCCGCGCCTCGAAGCGGCGGGGCATGTATTCCGCACCCGCTCCGACACGGAAGTGATCGTCCACGCCTGGGAAGAGTGGGGCGAAGCCTGCGTGCAGGAATTCAACGGCATGTTCGCCTTTTGCCTGTGGGACCGGAACCGGCAGACGCTGTTCTTGGCGCGTGACCGGCTAGGGGAGAAGCCGCTTTACTGGACGCAGTTGCCGGACGGCTGGTTCGCCTTTGCTTCCGAACTGAAGTCCCTGCGGACCTTGCCGGGGTTGTCTCGCAAGGTGGACTCCGCGGCCGTCGAGGAATACTTGGCTTTCGGGTACGTACCGGAGCCACGCACCATTTATGCCGCCGTGCACAAGCTGCCGCCCGCGCACACGCTGACGCTACAGCGTGGTGTCGCGCCGCGCTTGGCGGAGTACTGGCGCCCGTCGTTCGACTCGAGCCGCCCTTTGTCGCTCGAGGCCGCCATTCCGGAACTGCAGGAGCGCCTGCGGGAAGCGGTCAAGTTGCGGATGGTGGCCGAAGTTCCGCTCGGGGCGTTTCTGTCCGGTGGTGTCGATTCCAGCGCCATCGTTGCCAACATGGCGGCGCTGCAGGGCGGTCCCGTCGAGACTTGCTCCATCTCTTTTGGTGACCCCGCCTTCAATGAATCGGCTCACGCGGCCGCAGTAGCCCGCCAATTCGGCACGAACCACCACGTGGAGCAGGTGGATAGTGACGACTTCGATTTAATCGACACCTTGGTAGCGGCCTACGACGAACCCTTCGCCGACAGCTCGGCGCTGCCCACTTATCGGGTTTGCCAGTTAGCGCGTCGGCATGTCACGGTCGCGTTGTCTGGCGATGGTGGCGATGAAAACTTTGCTGGCTATCGGCGTCACCGCTTGCACATGATGGAAGAGAAGCTGCGGGCCTGCCTGCCACAGGCCGTACGTGGCCCCCTGTTCGGGTTGGCCGGTGCGCTTTACCCGAAACTCGACCGCGCCCCGCAGTGGCTCCGCGCCAAGACCACCCTCGAGTCACTGGCGCGCAGTTCGGTGGCCGCCTATTTCCATTCGGTTTCTGTCATGCCGGACCGCGTGCGACAGCCGCTGTACAACGACAGCTTTCGCCGTGAACTCGGGGGCTATCACGCGCTCGAGGTGTTCCGCCGCCACGCCGCCAATGCACCGGACCGCGATGGCTTGGCGTTCATCCAGTACCTAGACCTCAAGACGTATCTGCCCGGCGACATTCTGGCGAAGGTGGACCGCGCGAGCATGCAGCACGCGCTGGAAGTGCGCGTGCCGCTGCTGGACCACACCTTGGTGGAATGGGCCTCTTGTCTGCCTGCTTCGTTGAAGCTGCAGCGGGGGCAGGGCAAGTTCGTGTTCAAGAAGTCTTTGGAACAAACCCTTTCCGACGACATTCTTTACCGCCCCAAGATGGGCTTTTCGGTCCCGGTGGGCCGGTGGTTCCGCG
>CALPVO020000192.1 GCA_943327025.2 Janthinobacterium lividum | reverse complement strand
TTCGCGAATGCGCTCGTCGTTGTTCAGGCGCACTGCCACATCGCGAACCATGTCTTCGACGAACTTCGGGTTGTCGTAGGCACGCTCGGTCACCCACTTCTCGTCGGGGCGCTTCAGAATGCCGAACAGTTCGCACGAAGCTTCTTTCTCGGCGAAGTCAATGAGTTCTTCGATCCACACATGGCTGGCAATGCGCGCCTTGATGGTGACGTGCGAGCGCTGGTTGTGGGCGCCATAAGCGGAGATTTTCTTCGAGCACGGGCACAGGCTGGTGACTGGAACGACGACCTTGACCCAGAGGTCCGTGGTACCGCCGCGCTTCACTTCGCCGATGAGCGAAGCCTGGTAGTCCAGCAGGCTCTTCACGCCCGAAACCGGTGCAGTCTTGTTCACGAAGTACGGGAACTTCATCTCGATGTGACCGGCTTCCGATTCGAGGCGTTCGGTCATCTGCCGCAAGATATCCATGAAGCTGTCGACGGAAATTTCCCGCTCATGGCTGTGCAGAATCTCGAGGAAGCGAGACATGTGCGTGCCCTTGAAGTTGTGGGGCAGGTACACGTACATGTTGAAGTTGGCGACGGTGTGCTGCTCGCCGCCTGAGCGGTCTTTCACACGCACCGGATGAAGGATTTCCTTCACGCCCACACGGTTGATGGGAATTTGGCGGGTATCGGCACGGTTCTGCACGTCTTCAATCGGCAGGGCCGGAGACTGGACAGGAGCCGTGGTGGCAGCGGTGGTCATGGCGAATCCTTGAGCGATGGCGGCGGCGCTTGGAGTAGGCCACCTGCCTGAATCGATGGGGACAGTTTAGAGTAATTCCAAGTGGCGTGCTTGGTGCTGTACAGAAACTGTACAGTACAAATTCTCTACTTCAATGGCTTGTCTCAGGGTAGAGCACGCAGGGTGCTTTCGCCGCCACCTTGCCGGGGCAGGCTTTGCCACCAGCTGTTAATGCGTTCGCGCACCGTGGCGAAGTCCAGGCCGGCATCCACCAGCGATTCGGCCGGCGAGGCATGGTCGATGTAGCGGTCCGGCAAGCCCAAAGCGAGCGTGGGACGCAAGAAGCCCGCCGCCTGCAAACACTCCAGCACCGCAGCACCGGCGCCACCGGCTACGGCGTTTTCTTCCAGCGTAACGAGCGCGGTATGGCGTTGTGCCAGCCGCAGCACCAGTTCTTCATCGAGTGGCTTCACCCAGCGCATGTTCACGACGGTGGCGTCGAGTTCTTCGCCGACACGTTCGGCAGCCGCCACCAGCGTGCCGAAGGCGAGCAGCACGAGGCCACTGCGACCTTCGCGACGCACCTGCGCCTTGCCCGTGGGCAACACGCTCAGTTCCGCTTGCACCGCTACACCAGGCCCGCGACCACGCGGGTAACGCACGGCGGCCGGGCGGCCAAGTGCCACGGCGGTGTGCAGCATTTGGCGGCATTCGTCCTCGTCGGCCGGTGCCAAGATGTGCATGTGCGGAATGCAGCGCAGGAAGCTGAAGTCGAAGGCGCCTTGGTGGGTGGCGCCGTCGGTGCCGACGAGCCCCGCGCGGTCGATGGCGAAGGTGACGGGCAGGTCTTGCAGGGCCACGTCATGGATGAGTTGGTCGTAGCCGCGCTGCAAGAAGCTGCTGTAGATGGCAACGACCGGGCGCAAGCCTTCGCAGGCCATGCCAGCGGCCAACGTAATGGCATGCTGCTCGGCAATGCCCACGTCGTAGTAGCGGTCGGGGTAGCGCTTGGAAAATTCCACCAGGCCACTGCCTTCGCGCATGGCAGGGGTGATGCCCACAACGCGGGAGTCGTGGGCGGCTTCATCGCACAGCCATTCACCAAACACTTGCGTGTAGGTGGGCGTGCCGGGCTTTTCCTTGAAAATGGTGCCAGTGCCCGGGTCGAACGGACCGGGGCCATGCCACTTGATGGGGTCCGCTTCGGCAGGCGCATAGCCCTTGCCCTTGCGGGTGACCACGTGCAGAAACTGCGGCCCGCGCGCGACGCGCAAGCGGCTGAGCGTAGTCACGAGCGTGGGCAGGTCGTGGCCGTCGATGGGGCCAACATAGTTGAAGCCGAGTTCTTCGAACAGCGTGCCCGGCAACACCATGCCCTTCAGGTGCTCTTCGGAGCGGCGTGCCAGTTCCCACATGGTGGGCATGCGCTCCAGCACTTTCTTGCCCGCGCCCTTGATGGTGGCGTAGATGCGGCCAGTGAGCAGCTTGGCGAGGTAGTTGGAAAGGGCACCAACGTTTTCGCTGATCGACATGTCATTGTCGTTCAGCACCACGAGCAGGTCGGTGTCCAAGCTGCCAGCGTGGTTCATCGCTTCGAAGGCGAGGCCCGCCGTCATGGCGCCATCGCCAATGACCGCGACGCAGCGGCGCTGTTCACCGGCACGGCGAGCCCCCAGCGCCATACCGAGCGCGGCACTGATGCTGGTGCTGGAGTGGCCCACGCCAAAGGTGTCGTATTCGCTCTCGCTGCGGACCGGAAACGGCGCCAGACCATCTTTCAATTTGATGGTGGGCAGTTGTTCGCGGCGGCCGGTGAGCACCTTGTGCGGGTAGGCCTGGTGCCCTACGTCCCACACGAGGCGGTCGTAGGGCGTGTTGAAGACGTGATGCAGCGCGAGCGTGAGTTCGACGGTGCCAAGGCCCGCGGCGAAGTGGCCACCACGTTGGCTGACGGTGTCGATGAGGAAGGCGCGTAGCTCCTCTGCTACCGCTGGCAGTTCCTCTGCCGGCAGTTTGCGGAGGTCCTCGGGGGTGTCGATGGCCGATAGGCGAGGATAGCGCTCACTGGGTTCCATAGCGGGAAGTTTACACCTGTGCTTCAGTAGGCGCGCTGAATGACGAAGCGTGCCAGACCGGCCAGTTCCGCGCCGGCCGCACCGAAGGGCTGCAGCGCTTCAAGGGCAGCGGCGGTCAGTTCGGTGGCCTTGGCTTTGGCAGCGGCCACGCCAACCGCTGCCGGATAGGTGGGTTTGTCACGGGCCGCATCGGCGCCGGTGGCTTTGCCGAGCAGGGCGGCGTCGCCTTCCACATCGAGCAGGTCGTCGACAATCTGGAACGCCAGCCCCAGATGCTCGCCGAAGGTGCGCAGGTTGGCCGCGGCACCGTGCGCGAGGCCAGGCGCGAGGCCCGCTGCCGCGTGGGCCGCCAATTCAATGCTGCAGCTGAGCAGAGCGCCGGTTTTCAGACGATGCATCTGCTCCACCTCGGCGGCGTCCAACTTGCGGCCCACGGCTGCCAAGTCGATGGCTTGGCCGCCGGCCATGCCGGCGCTGCCGGCGGCAGCGGCAAGGCAACGCACCATGCCGAGGCGCGCGCTGCCCGGCAGGGACACCGGACCGTGGTGCGCCAAGCACTCGAAGGCGAGGGTCTGGAGGGCGTCGCCGGCGAGCAGCGCCGTGGCCTCGTCGAAGGCCTTGTGGCAGGTGGGTCGCCCACGGCGCAGATCATCGTCGTCCATGGCCGGCAGGTCGTCGTGGACCAGCGAATACACATGCACCAGTTCCACCGCGGCGGCCGGGACGTCCAGCCAGTCTTCCGGCACGCCGAGCATGCGGCCGGTGGCGTACACCAGCGCGGGGCGCAGACGCTTGCCGCCACCCAAAGCGCTGTAACGCATGGCGGCATGCAGCTTTTCCGGGGAGTGGGTGGCGCCGGGCAACCAAGCCGCCAGCACCTGCTCGATGCGCTGCTGGGCGTAACTCAGTGCGGGGTGGTCCTTCACGGGGCTGCCAAGGTCCATCGTGGCGGCCGCAGCCTCGGTCATCGCTCGTCCTCATCCTGGTCGAAGGGCACGCGCTCTTCGCTGCCGTCGTTGCGTTTCAGCAGCAGTTCCACGCGCTGTTCCGCCGCGGCCAACGCCGCTTGGCAACGCCGCGAGAGTTCGACGCCGCGCTGGAACTCCGTGAGGGATGCCTCGAGCGGCAGGTCGCCCTGCTCCAGACGTTCCACCAAGTCTTCGAGGCCTGCCAGCGCTTGCTCGAAGTCGAAGGCCTCTTCCGGGGCCGGCGTGGCCGGGGCTGCAGAGGAGGGCGGACGTTTGGCTGGCATGGGTGTGGAGCCTCGGGAAAGGTCCGGCGGGGGTGGGCCGGGCGCTGCCATTGTAAGGCAGTCCGGGCGGGTACGGTCCGTCCTAGGCGGTTTTGTCCGGTGTCCTGTACTGGTCAAAACCTGTGCAAAGTGCGTTTTTCGGTTGACGCCCCCCGAAGCGGCGGTTTATCGTCTGCTCCCCGGCCTAGACTGGGTCTAAACACATAGGAGCCACCATGGAACTTAAGGGCAGTAAGACTGAAGACAACCTGAAGGCCGCCTTCGCGGGCGAATCTCAGGCCAACCGCCGTTACCTCTACTTCGCAAACAAGGCGGACGTGGAAGGCTACAACGACGTGTCCACCGTGTTCCGCTCGACGGCGGAAGGCGAAACCGGCCACGCGCACGGCCACCTCGAGTACCTCGAGGCCGTGGGTGACCCGGCCACCGGCCTGCCGATTGGCAGCACCTCGGACAACCTGAAGGCGTCCATCGCCGGCGAAACCCACGAGTACACCGACATGTACCCGGGCATGGCCAAGACGGCGCGCGACGAAGGCTTCGACGAAATTGCGGACTGGTTCGAGACGCTGGCCAAGGCCGAGCGTTCGCACGCCAACCGCTTCCAGAAGGCCCTGGACACCCTGTAAGGGGTTTCGGGCACCCGCGGTTGCTGGCCCGCATGGGCAAGCAGCGCGTTGGGTGTTGAAGGAGGGGGCAGGGCGGGCGTCCATGGCGCCGGCAACTGCCCCTTCTTATTTGGCACAGGAGAAAGGCATGAGCGGTACCCCCACGAACTTCGGTTCGCGCGAAGGCAGCTTAGAGGCGCCCACGCGTCATCCCGTCGATTGGAAGAACCCCGAGTTCTACGACGAGGAGAAGCTCTTCAAGGAACTGGAGCGGGTGTTCGACATCTGCCACGGTTGCCGCCGCTGCTTCAGTCTGTGCAATTCCTTTCCCACGCTGTTCGATGCGGTCGATGCCGCGCCGAGCGGTGAACTCGACACGGTACCCAAGCCGGTTTACTGGGAGGTGGTGGACCACTGCTACCTCTGCGACATGTGCTACATGTCCAAGTGCCCGTACGTACCGCCGCACGCTTGGAATCTCGATTTCCCGCACCTCATGCTGCGCGCCAAGGCGGTGAAGCATGCCAAGGGCGAAACCTCCTTCCGCGACAAGGTGCTGAGCAACACCGACACCGTCGGCAACCTCGCCGGCATTCCGGTAGTGGCCGAAGTGGTCAACGCGGTGAACAAGTCGGCGCTGGGCCGCAAGGCCCTGCAGAAGGTGCTGGGCGTGCACGAAAACGCGCCGGTGCCCGAGTACCACAGCAACACCTTCCGCAAGCAGGACGCGCGCCGTACTAAGCCGGTGCTGGCGGCCAC
>CALPVO020000191.1 GCA_943327025.2 Janthinobacterium lividum | reverse complement strand
GCATAGCCCACGAAGAGCCTGCCCACGGTGGATTGAGCACGGTTGGCATGCAGGAACTGCAGGAAATGGCCCGGCCATACTTCATGAACACTGGTAGCCAGCAGCAAGTATTCGCCCGGCAGATAGTCGCGCTGCACCTGCGCCGGCCAAGACGGGTCCGGTGGGGAGATGTAGTACACCGAAGGCATGTTCTTTTCGAACGGGCCAGGCGGGTCGATGTAGGCGAAGTTCTGGCGGTTGAACGGCGGCGATTCATTCACCAGCGCTTGCTCCGTGCCGGGAATAGTCACCACATCCTTGTCCACCAAGAACTGGCGCAGCATCTTCAGCTGGCCACGCGCAGCTTCCACCGGGTTCGCCATGGCAGGCTTGCGGTCGCGCACGCGGCGCGCGCACTCGGCAATCGTGGCGTTCGGCGCGAACTCGGCGCAAGCCGCAGCCAACGCCTTCAAGTTGCGCTCCAAGTCCGCCTTGCCCACACGCTCCACTTCGCCCACGGGCAGGTTCACACGCTCCGTCATCTGCAGCATTTGGTTGTAGCGTTCGGTACCGAGCGGCAGCGGGCCGGTGGCGCTTTGCTCTTGCGCTTTCACCCAGTCCGCTAACTTCTGCATGGCATCGGCGGCCGGGCCAATAGCAGCCTGCAGTTCAGCCTGCAGCGCAGCGTCTCCCACGCCGTTGAACGCCAGCGGCACGTCCTTGCGGTAGAAATCTGCCAAACCACCAAAGCCGTCGGCGCCCACCTTAACGAAGGTGGCCGGCATGGGGGTACGCAGGTTCGCCTGAATCTGCGGCGCCGCCCTCACCACGCTCTTGGTGTAGGCGATGAACGCGCGCAGGCGCTGTTCCGGCGTGCCGTAGGGGCGCGCCACGTAGAGGCTCGGGCTCAGCGTGTCCAGATAGTAGGAAGGGTTGGTCTGGGGCGCCTCGGCAATCTTTTGCCAGAACAGGTCGCGGTCGATGACCGTCAGCAAGTGATCGCGGTCCACGCGCTCGGCGGCGCTCAAGTGCGCGTCCGTGTAGGCGGCCAGCATGGCGCGCTGCTTTTCCAGTTCCACCATTCCAGCCTGCAGACCCGCCGCGCTCCAGTCGGGCAACTGGCCGTCAAATTCATGCAGACCCGCGTTGGCGGCGAACGTGGGGTTGGCCTTGTAGTAGGCGGCGATGACCGTCTCGGTTGCCTTCGCTAACGACACCGCCGGGACCGCAGGCGGGACCGGCTTGCGAACGCAGCCTACGAGTAGCAAACCGGCGGCAGCTAGCCCGAAGGCCATGCGCCCGGCAAGGGCCAAACGGGAGGCACGCGACATAGGAAGCTCCAGGCGTCCACGGGGGCCGGCGGCTGCCAGCGGGTACCGGGTAAACCCCAACTTTAGCAGGGTCCGGGTTTCTGCCACACTCGGGGCACAACGAAAGAGAGCCGGCACGTCGAGGCCGGCCAGGCAATAGCAGGGGATACCGTCCATGAATCGCACACCCAGCGGCGCTGATGCGCCCTACCCTCACCCGCTTTACGCCTGGTATGTCGTGGTGGTGTTGTTACTGGCCTACATTCTGGCGTTCATCGACCGCGAAATCATCGCCATGCTGGTGCCGGACATCCGGGCCGATCTTGGCATTTCCGATACGCAAATCAGTTTCCTGCTGGGCGGCGCCTTCGCGGTGTTCTATACCTTCTTCGGCATTGCGCTGGCGTGGCTGGCAGACAGCAGCAACCGCCGCTGGATTATCTTCGGCGGTATCGCGGTATGGAGCCTCATGACCGCCGCTTGCGGCATGGCCACCACTTACCCCGGCCTGTTCATGGCGCGCGTGGGCGTGGGTGCGGGCGAAGCCGCGCTGAACCCTTCGGCGCTGTCCATCATGAAGGACTACTTCCCGAAGGAGCGCCTCGGCCGAGCCATCGGGCTTTACAGCGCAGGGATCTCCAGTGGCGGCGGCGTAGCCAACATCATCGGCGGCAAGCTGTACCCGGTGCTGAAGGAGCAAGGCCCCATCGCGGTACCGTTCCTCGGGGTTTTGGCGCCATGGCAGCAGGTATTCATCTGGGTGGGTCTGCCAGGCCTGTTGGTAGCGCTGCTGGTGCTCACCATTCGCGAACCGTTCCGCCGCGACCGCGGCAGCGACCTGCGTGCCACGCCCGTGAACGTCACCATCGCCTACCTGCGGCGCGAATGGCGTACCTACATTCTGCTGTACTTGGCGCTGGCCATGATGGGCATCATGGCCTACGGCATCGGCTTTTGGGTGCCGGAACTGCTACGCCGCACTTATGGCCTGAGCCCCGCAGAACTCGGCGGCTTCATGGCACTGCGCGGCAAAATCAGCATTTTCTCCGGTCTGCTCGGTGTGTTCATTGGCGGCTGGCTGGCCGACCGCGCGCAACGCAACCATCTGGATGGCTACCTGCGACTGTGTATTGGCGCTTACGTGGTGCTGAGCATTTGCTACATCACCATGCCGCTCATGCCCACGCCCACCGCAGCCGTGTGGATGATGCTGCCTACCGCCATCGCCGCGGCAGCGGCGACAGCCGGTGGCTCGACGGCTATCGTCTCCATCGCCCCGGCCAACATGCGTGCGCAGATCATCGCCTTTTACTACTTCACGCTGAACACCATCGGCTTCTTCATCGGCCCCACTGCGGTAGCACTGCTCACCGACTATGGCTTTGCGGATGAAGCAAAACTGCGCTACTCGCTGTCGATCGTCGGCGGTGGCGCCTGCTTGTTCGGCTTGGTGATGTTTGCGTTCAACCGCCGTCATTTCTGCGCCCGCATGGCGGAAGTGAACGCGGCGGAAGCCTAATAAGCTAGGTGCGGCTTAAGGCGTAGCGCGCGCCGCCAAGTAGTCGGCGCGCAGTTCGGCCACCAATTCAGCCACCGGCGGCGAGTGCTTCACTTGCCGCACACCTTGGCCTGCCGCCCAGATATCGCGCCAGGCTTTGGCCTCGTCGCTGCCGCGGTGGTCGAACTTCTTCTCGGCGCGCACGCTCAGTGCTTCCGGCTTCAGCCCCGCCGCCTCAATGCTGGGCCGCAAGTAGTTCGCCGGCACACCCGTGAAGTGCGCCGTGAGTAGCAAGTCTTCTTCGGTACTTTCCACCAGCATTTGCTTGTAGCCTTCCGCTGCGCGGCTTTCCGCGGTAGCGATGAACCGCGTCCCGATATAGGCGAAGTCCGCGCCCAACACTTCCACCGCACGGACAGCGCGGCCATTAGCGATGCCCCCACCGACGATAAGCGGTCCATCAAAGAACTCGCGCACAGCGGCCACGAAGGCAAATGGCGTTAACGCACCGGTATGGCCGCCCGCGCCGGAAGCAATGAGCACCAGACCATCGGCGCCAGCGGCGGCAGCCTTGCGCGCATAAGCCACGGAGTTCACATCGGCAAACACCAGCCCGCCATAGCCATGCACCGCTTCAATCACTGAAGCCGGCGTGCTCAGGGCGGTGATGACAATCTCCGGCTGATAGCGCAGGGTCAGTGCCAAGTCCGCTTCAGCCCGCGGATTGCTACGGTGAACGATAAGGTTCGCGGCCCACGGCGCCGGGTTGCCACCCAAAGCCTTGAAAGCGCCTAGTTCGGCAGTGATTTGCTGAAACCAGCGCTCCAACTCTTCGATGGGGCGTGCGTTCAGCGTAGGGAACGTGCCGACAACGCCGGCCTTGCAGGCAGCGATGACCAGCTCCGGCCCCGAGACCAAGAACATGGGCGCTGCAAACACCGGGAGCGCCATGCGCGCCTTGAGTGCGGAGATGCGTGCCTTCAGGGTCGCGCTAGTGACGCCCATGGCAGCGACTGTACCTAGGGCATTCGATGCCTCTGCCGCTGTGGCGACCGCCGCTGTTGCTTCAACCATGTTGCTTCCTCAGTTCGGTCTTCAGCACCTTGCCCTGCGCGCTCATGGGCAACTGTTCCACCACATGGAAACTCTTCGGCACCTTGAACGCTGCGAGTTGCTCGCGGCAACGCGCGGCGAACGTTCCGGCGGCATCGGCCATGAAGCCCGGGCGCAGCGTCAAGTACGCCGCGCCCACCTCACCCCAAGTGTCATGCGGTACGCCGATGCATGCCACCTGCAACACTTCCGGGAAGCTACTGATGACATTTTCCACTTCCACGGGATACACGTTCTCGCCACCGCTGATGTACATATCTTTCTTGCGGTCCACCACGTACAGGAGCCCTTCGTCATCGAAGTAACCCATATCGCCGGTGCGGTACCAGCCATCCATGAATGCCGCGGCCGTGGCCTCCGGTTGGTTCCAATAGCCCGGCGTGACGCCTGCGCTGCGAATTTGAATCTCACCGACTTCGCCTGCCGGCAGCACACGCCCGTTCTCATCGGCCACGCGCAGTTCGGTGTAGAGCGCCGGCCAACCCACGGCACCGGGCTTGCGGCGCCCCACGGCAGCGCTGATCTGGGTCACGCCAAAGCATTCGGTCATGCCGTAGCCGGGTGTTAGCGGTAGGCCGTGGGCGGCACAGGTATCCATGAGCGTGGGCGTCGGCGGCGCGCCACCCACCGCTGCCATGCGCAGGGTAGGGAACTGCAGGGTGCCGAACGTGGGATGTCGCGTCATCAGCAAGAACTGCGTGGGCACCCCCAGCGTATGCGTTACGCCGAGCGCAGGGTCCGCCAGCAAACGCAGTGCCTCGCCCGGCTCCCACACCGCCATCACCACCAGCGTGCCGCCCAAGTGAATGAGCGCCGTAGCAAAAGAATTCAAACCGGCCGTGTGGAACTGCGGCGCCGCGGTAAGCGTGACGCAATCCGCACCCAATCCGCCGCTAATGCTGGCCTGCAGTAGCATCACGGTAGTCATGCGCCAGTTGCCAATGACACCCTTCGGCTGCCCCGTGGTGCCCGAGGTGTAGAGCAGCGTGTTCACCGTGTCGAGGCCGACCGCCGCGAATTCCAGGACAGGCATAGCACTGGCAATGGCTTGTTCGTAGTCGCTGGTGGCATCGCCGGGCCGGCGCAGCAGGCGGGTGGGTGCGCGCGCATTCGCGGAGGACGCGGAGGGCGTGGGGTGCGCGGGGTGCCCGGAGTGCGCGTTGTGCGTGGCATCAACGGGCAACAGCGGCACGAACTCTTCGTCCACCAGCAACAGCGCCGGCGTCGCGTCGGCGACGATGTCCGCGATTTCGCTCGGCGCCAGCCGCCAGTTCACGGGCATGAACACAGCGCCAATTCGCCAGCAGGCGAACAGCGTTTCGTAAACATCGGTGGAGTTGCGCGCCAGCACCATGACGCGGTCGCCCTGCTGCACGCCGCGTTCGCACAGCGCGCCCGCCAGCCGCGCTACCCGCGGAAACCATTGCCCGTAACTGAAGCGCCGGCCGGTGGCCAGGTCGATGACCGCCGTATGCGCGGGACGCAGGCGGGCGTGGTGCGCCAACCAGTCGCTGATGAGGCCGGTTTCAGTCAG
>CALPVO020000190.1 GCA_943327025.2 Janthinobacterium lividum | reverse complement strand
TTGGCAGTGCGAGCGTCATTCAGCTGGTGTTTGCGCTGGCGACTTACACCTATGGGCCATTGCTGGGTTTGTTTGCTTACGGTTTGTTCACGCGTAATGCGGTGCACGACCGTTGGGTCCCCGTGGTGGCGGTCGTGGCACCACTGCTCACGTTTGTGCTGGATCGCCACTCTGCAGCGTGGTTTTGGGGTTACCACTTCGGGTTCGAATTGCTGCTGCTGAACGGCGCCATCACGTTTCTGGGGTTGCTGGCGCTGCGCAAGCCCTTGGCACGGCGCGCCCAAGGCTGTTAGTTTCGATTCCACACAAGCGCGGCCACACGCGCCACCACAAGCGCCACCACAAGCAAGGGGAAGGCCATGGGTTGGCAACAGGTTTACGACCCGCTCGGTAACGCCTGGCTTTCCACCTTGCTGGCAGCCTTGCCGGTCGTGGTCATGCTGGGTGGCTTGGCTTGGTTGCGCTGGCAAGCGCCTTGGGCCGCGGCAGCCGGCCTTGCGGCCGCGGCAATGGTTGCTGTTGGTGTCTACGGCATGCCCGCAGGAATGGCCGCTTCGGCCGCTACGCTGGGCGCCATGACTGGCCTACTGCCCATTGGCTGGATTGTCCTGAACATTCTCTTTCTGCACCAACTGACGGAGCGAGATGGCAGCTTCGGTGTATTGCAGCGTTCCATCGCTGGCATCACGGCGGATGGTCGTCTGCAGTTGTTGCTCATTGCGTTTGCCTTCGGTGCCTTCTTCGAGGGTGCCGCTGGTTTCGGTACGCCGGTGGCAGTGACTGCTGCGCTACTCATTGGACTGGGCTTTACGCCGCTGGCGGCCTCAGGGTTGTCACTCATCGCCAACACGGCACCGGTGGCTTTCGGTGCGCTGGGAACGCCCATTCTGACGATGGCCAAAACCCACGGCTATGACGCCATGGCTTTGTCCGCCATGGTGGGCCGGCAGTTGCCGTTCTTCTCGGTACTGGTGCCGTTCTGGCTGCTGGTGGCGTTCTGCGGGTGGCGGGGCATGCGCGCCGTTTGGCCTGCGACCCTGGTCACGGGCGTTGCCTTCGCAGTGCCCCAGTTTTTGGTGTCGAACTTCATCGGGCCGGAGTTGGTAGATGTCATCGCTGCGGTCTGCAGTATGGGCTGCCTCACACTCTTTCTGCGTTGGTGGCAGCCGCCAGACCATTGGACGCCGCAAGGGCAACGTGTCGCTGGGGTAGAAAGGAACGCTTCTGCGGCCGCGCCAAGCGCGGGACCTGCGCCTGAAACTGCGCCGGCCGCCGCACCGTTGGCGCGCAGCGAGGTGGTTCGCGCCTGGGCCCCTTGGGGCATCCTCACGGTGTTCGTGTTCTGCTGGGGCCTTCCCGTAACGAAGACTTGGCTGAACGGCTGGTTCGCACCGAAGTTCGCCCTGCCGGGTTTGCACGAGTTGGTGGTGCGTATGCCGCCGGTCGTGTCGGATGCCACGCCCGAAGCGGCGGTATTCACCTTGAATCTGCTCTCTGCCAGTGGCACCGGCATTTTGTTGGCCGCGCTGGTGGGTGGGCGTGTGCTCGGCTTCAGCTGGGGAGGGCTGGTGCGCGCCTATGGCGCCACGCTGTGGCGCGTGCGGTTGCCTTTGCTCACTATCGCCCTGATGTTGGCGCTGGGCACGCTGACGCGCTATTCGGGGCTGGACACCACGCTGGGTTTGGCTTTCGCCCATACGGGCGTGTTCTACCCGTTCTTCGGCACGCTGCTGGGCTGGCTGGGCGTGGCGCTCACCGGTTCCGATACCTCTTCGAACGTGCTGTTCGGCGGCCTGCAGAAAGTGGCGGCCGGGCAGCTTGGCCTGTCGCCCACGCTCATGGGCGCCGCCAATAGTTCGGGCGGCGTCATGGGCAAGATGATTGACGCGCAGTCCATCGTGGTGGCCGCCTCCGCGACGGGTTACCACGGGAAAGAGGGCGAAGTGCTGCGCTATGTGTTTTTCCACTCCATCGCGCTGGCATCGTTGGTGGGGCTGCTGGTCACCCTGCAGGCCTATGTGCCGCCGTTCACCAAGATGGTGGTGCCCTGAGGAAAAAATTTAGACGGTCTGGGGGTTAGCCAGCAGACGCGGCTTTGGGTACGCTTGTCACTTTCCCCCTGCAGGGTTTCCGACATGCCTGTCTGCTTTTCCCGGCGCTGTGCCGCCGTTGTTCTTCCTTTTGCCGGCCTCTGGCTGGCTGGTCTGCTGTCCACCGCCGCAGTCGCCGCGGGTGCTGCGGCGGCGCCTGACAACGGCAAAGGCATCCCGGGCAACGCGGACCAAGCGTTCGCGCAGTTGGAAACGCTGTTGCCGACGCCGAACACCGTGCGCGCGGCTTCAGGTGCTCCCGGCGCTGGCTATTGGCAACAGCGCGCGGACTACCGTATCCGCGCCACGCTAGATGAAAAGACGCAGCGCATCACCGCTTCCGAAACCATCACCTACACCAATCGTTCGCCCGATACGCTGTCATATGTGTGGCTGCAGTTGGACCAGAATCTGTTCAAGGACGGTTCTCTCGGGCGTCTTTCGGAAACCGCCGGTACTGCAGGGACCCGTCGCGACAAGGCCGGCCCCGGTGACAGCCTCAGCTACAGCGCCATACGGCGGCACCAGGCTTTCCAGGACCGCGAATACGGCTACGAACTCGGGCCGGTGACCACCACGGGTGGCAAGGTGCTGCAGACCCAGCTTAGCGACACCATGCTCCGCGTAGACCTCGACGCGCCCTTGAAGCCGGGTCAGTCTTTGCAGTTGTCGGTCGATTTTGCCTTCAACATCGTTCATGAAGCGCCGGTAGGCGCGCGTAGTGGCTACGAATACTTCAAGGCCAATGACACTTACCTTTATTCGCTGGCGCAGTGGTTTCCGCGGCTTGTGGCTTATACGGACTACACCGGCTGGCAGCACAAGCAGTTCCTCGGCCGTGGCGAGTTCACGCTGGAGTTCGGCGACTACGATGTGGAACTGACCGTGCCCGCGGACCACGTGGTGTCCTCGACGGGCGTTCTGCAGAACCCGGAGCAAGTGCTCACGGTTCAGCAGCGGGCGCGCCTGAAGCAGGCGGAAACCGCGAAGGCGCCCGTGTTTATCGTCACGCCGCAAGAGGCGGCGGAGAACGAGAAGGCCGGCACCACCGCTATGCGTACCTGGCGCTTCAAGGCGGAAAACGTCCGCGATTTCGGCTGGGCCAGCTCGCGCAAGTTCATCTGGGATGCCATGGGCTACCGCCAGGATGATGCCAAGCGTCCGTTCGTTATGGCGATGAGCTTCTACCCGAATGAAGCCGAGCCCATCTGGTCGCACTGGTCGACGCACTCGGTCATTCACACCATGGAGGTCTACTCGCGCCTCTCGTTCCCCTACCCGTACCCGGTGGCGCAGAGCGTCAACACCTGGGAGCGTGGCGGTATGGAATACCCGATGATCTCCTTCAACGGTTACCGGCCGACGAAGGACGAGAAGTCGGGCAAGGTCACGTATTCGCGCAACGTGAAGTATGGTCTGGTGGGCGTCATCATCCACGAGGTGGGGCATAACTACTTCCCCATGATCGTCAATTCCGACGAACGCCAGTGGAGCTGGATGGACGAAGGCCTGAACACCTTCCTCGAGTACACCGCTGAACTGGAGTGGGAAGAGAAGTACCCCACCTTCGGCAACAAGACCAATGTTCTCGACTTCATCACGGACTACATGAAGTCGACCGACCAAGTACCCATCATGACGAACTCGGAGTCCGTCGTGCAGTTTGGCCCGAACGCCTACACGAAGCCGACGGCTGCGCTGTCGGTGTTGCGTGAAGCGGTGATGGGTCGCGAACTGTTTGATTACTCTTTCCGCGAATACTCCCGCCGCTGGAAGTTCAAGCGGCCGACGCCATCCGACTTCTTCCGCACCATGGAAGATGCCTCCGGCGTGGACCTCGACTGGTTCTGGCGTGGCTGGTTCTACGGCACGGACCACGTGGACGTGGAAGTGGGTGCGGTGCGTGAATATCAGGTGTCCAGTCAGGACCCGGACATCGAGTTTCCGCTGAACCGCGCGGCCTTTGCCCGCGACTACCCGCAGGTGGTGTCCGAGCCGCGCAACCGCGCCGAAGGCCGCACACTGCGTATCGACCGCTACCCAGAACTGAAAGACCAGTACAACGAGCAGGACGAGTACACGGTCACCAACAAAGACCGTAACGACTATCAGGACTTCCGCAAAGGCCTGAAGGACTGGGAAAAGGAAGCACTCGATCGCGCAGTGAAAGCCGGCGAGTACATCTACTTCGTCGACTTCCGCAACGTGGGCGGCCTGCCGACGCCGTTGCCGCTGACTCTCACCTGGGCCGACGGCACCGTGGAAAAGATGATGGTGCCGGCGGAAGTATGGCGCTACAACACGCTGGGGGTCACCAAGCTGTTCATCAGCCCGAAGCGCCTCACGTCGGTGGAAGTGGATGCCGAGCACGTCATTGCCGATGCCGATATGAGCAACAACGCTTTCCCGCGGCGTATCCAGCAGAGCCGATTGGAGTTGTTCAAGAGCAAGGACAAGGACCGCAACTTGATGCTGGACCTGCTGACGGAGTTGAAGACTGGCAAGGGCGACGAGGCCAAGCCCGACGACAAATCCGTGCCCCTGACGCCGGTTAAGTGATGCGGCGTCGCGAGCTGTTGCGCAGCTGTGTGCTGCTGCCGCTGTTGGCGGCAGTACCCAGGGCGCTGGCGCACCGCTCGCACGTCACCTTGACACGGCTCGCATTGAATAAGCGTGCCGGCACTTGGGAATGGACCCACCAGGTGCATTACCACGACGCCGTAGTGGCGCTGGGGCTGCTGCTGCCGGGCCGCGACGTGGACCCGGTTTCTGCTGAAGGCCGCGCGAGGTTGGCGTTCGAGTTGGAACGTACGTTGCGGTTCACCGGGCCGGATGGCAAGCGGCTGGAGCCGTCCACCGCAGGCGGCGAGCTGGAGGGCGACAATATCGTCGTCTACCAGGAAATGCTGGTACCGATGTTGCGTGGCACTTACACCGTTGCCAGCACTTTCCTGCACCAGGTGTTCGATGACACCATCAACAACGTGAGCGTCGAATTCGGTGAGAAGCCGCAAGTGCTGCGCTTGACGCCTTATTTCCCTAGCGGCACCTTCGAGGCCTGAGCCATGTCGGGCCAGCAAGCGCTGTTGGGGTTGGTGCTGGCTTTGATGGTTTTTTCGGTGGCGTTGGAGTTACGCGCTGCCGACTTCCAGCGCGTGGCAGCAGCACCGCGCGCGGTGGTGGTGGGGCTGGTGCCCCAGTTTGTACTCTTGCCATTGGCCACTTGGTTGGCCACGCTGGCACTGTCGCTGCCGCCAAGTGTCGAAGCCGCCATGATTCTCGTCGCCGCTTGTCCCGGCGGCTCGTTGTCGAATGTCATCACGCACTTCGGTGGTGGCAATACGGCTTTGTC
>CALPVO020000189.1 GCA_943327025.2 Janthinobacterium lividum | reverse complement strand
CACCTTCGCGCCTTCCGGCACCGTCAGCACTGCCTTGCCCGCGCGCTTGCCGGCGAACATCGCCTCCAAGGGCGCGACAAAGCCGTAGCCGGCATCGCTGGAGAGCAAATACTTTTCGGTGCCATCGCCAATGAGGACGCCGGCAAACGTGGCGCCATCGGGCGGGTCCAGGCGGCCCGAGATGGGCTCACCCTGCCCGCGTGAGGAGGGCAGCGTGTGCGCCAGCAGGCTGTAAGTACGCCCGGTGGAGTCGAGGAACACTGCCTGCTGCGTGCTCTTGCCGCGCGCCGCGGCCTTGAAGCTGTCGCCCGCCTTGTAGGACAGCGACGCCGGGTCAATTTCGTGGCCCTTGGCCTGACGCACCCAGCCGAGCGTGGACAGCACCACGGTGACGGGCTCAGTGGGTACCAGCGTGGATTCGTCGATGGCCTGCGCCGCTTCGCGTTCCACCAGCTTGGTGCGGCGCTTGTCGCCGTGCTTCTCGGCGTCCGCCTGCAGTTCGGAACGCACCAGCGAACGCAGCTTGCTGTCGTCGCCCAAGATGGCCTGCAAGCCATCGCGTTCAGCAGCCAGTTCCGCCTGCTCGCCGCGAATCTTCATTTCCTCGAGGCGCGCCAAGTGGCGCAGCTTGGTCTCAAGGATGGCTTCGGCCTGTTCGTTCGAGAGGCCAAACGTGGCCATGAGCACTTGCTTCGGCTCGTCCTCGGTGCGGACGATGCGAATGACCTCGTCGAGGTTCAAGAAGGCGATGAGCAAACCATCGAGGATGTGCAGACGACGCAGCACTTTTTCCAAGCGGTGCTGCAAGCGGCGGCGAACGGTGCCAAGCCGGAAAGTGATCCACTCGGCCAGGACATCGCGCAGGCCCATGACGCGCGGGCGGCCATCCAGCGCGATGACGTTGATGTTGACGCGGTAAGTGCGCTCGAGGTCTGTGGTGGCGAACAAGTGCGCCATGAGCTGCTCTACGTCCACGCGGTTGGAACGCGGCACCAACACGAGACGGGTGGGGTTTTCGTGGTCCGACTCGTCGCGCAGGTCTTCGAGCATGGGCAGCTTCTTGTTGCGCATCTGCGCTGCTATCTGCTCTTGCACCTTGGACCCGCTCACCTGGTAAGGCAGCTGGGTGATGACGATGTCGCCGTCTTCTTCCATGTACGTGGCGCGGGCACGGAAAGTCCCGTTGCCGCTCTCGTACATGGCCCGCAGTTCGCTCTTCGGCGTGATGATTTCCGCGCCCGTGGGGAAATCGGGGCCCGGCACGAACTTCGCCAGTTCACGCCCCGTGGCCTCCGGGTTGTCCATGAGATGGATGGTGGCGTTGACCACTTCGCGCAGGTTGTGCGGTGGAATATCCGTGGCCATGCCCACGGCAATGCCTTGGGTGCCGTTCAGCAGCACGTTCGGCAAGCGCGCGGGAAGCAGCGAAGGCTCTTCCATGGTGCCGTCGAAGTTCGGCACCCAGTCCACGGTACCTTGCTCCAGTTCGCCGAGCAGCGTCTCGGCGTAGGCTCGCAGCTTGCTTTCGGTGTAACGCATGGCAGCGAAGGACTTCGGGTCGTCCGCGGAGCCCCAGTTGCCCTGCCCATCGACGATGGGATAGCGGTAACTGAACGGCTGCGCCATGTGCACCATGGCTTCGTAGCAAGCGCTGTCGCCGTGCGGGTGGAACTTGCCGATGACATCGCCCACCGTACGCGCGGACTTCTTGTGCTTGGCACCGGCCGCGAGACCCAGTTCGCTCATCGCATAAATGATGCGGCGTTGCACGGGCTTCAGCCCGTCCGCCAGCATGGGCAGTGCACGGTCCAGAATGACGTACATCGAATAATCGAGATACGCCTTCTCGGTGAATTCGCGCAGCGGCTGCTGTTCGATGCCCTCGAAATTCATGGGAAGGTTTGCCATGTTCAGATCTCAGCCAGATTGCCCTTGCTCTCCAGCCATTCGCGGCGGTCTGCCGCGCGCTTCTTGGCCAGGAGCATATCGAGGATCTGGTCGACGCCATCCTCACCATCCACCGTCAAGCGCACCAAGCGACGCGTCTGGGTGGCCATCGTGGTTTCACGCAACTGCAGTGGGCTCATTTCACCCAAGCCTTTGAAGCGGGTGATCATGGGCTTGCCACGCACGCCTTCCGCCTGCAAGCGGTCGAGCAGGCCTTGGCGTTCGCCGTCGTCGAGGGCGTAGTACACCTGCTTGCCGATATCGATGCGGTACAGCGGCGGCATGGCCACAAACACATGGCCAGCCACCACCATGGGCCGGAAGTGGCGCAGGAACAGCGCGCACAACAGCGTGGCAATGTGCTGGCCGTCCGAGTCGGCGTCCGCGAGGATGCACACCTTGTGGTAGCGCAAGTTCTTGAGGTCCGCCTCGGACATGCCGGGGTCCACGCCTAGCGCCACGGAAATGTCGTGCACTTCCTGGCTCTGCAGGACGCTGCCGCTTTCCACTTCCCAAGTGTTCAGAATCTTCCCGCGCAGCGGCATGATGGCTTGCGTCTCGCGGTCCCGCGCTTGTTTCGCGGAGCCACCGGCGGAGTCGCCTTCCACCAAAAACAGTTCGCCACGGGCTGGGTCTTGGCTGGAACAGTCCGCCAACTTGCCGGGCAATGCAGGGCCTGCCGTGATGCGCTTGCGTACCACCTTCTGCGCGGCCTTCAGGCGTTCTTGCGCCGCGGTGATGGCCAACTGCGCGATGCGCTCACCGGCATCGGGGTGCTGGTTCAACCACAGCGCGAGGGCGTCTTTAACGATGCCCCCCACGAATGCCGCGCATTCACGCGAAGAGAGCCGCTCTTTGGTCTGCCCGGCGAACTGCGGGTTGGTGAGCTTCACGCTCAGCACATAGCTGACGCGGTCCCATACGTCTTCCGGCGCCAGCTTCACACCGCGCGGCAGCAGGTTACGGAACTCGCAGAAGTCGCGCACGGCGTCCGTGAGGCCGGCACGCAGACCGTTCACGTGCGTACCGCCTTCAGCGGTGGGGATGAGGTTTACATAGCTTTCGCCAACGCCCGGCTCCGTATCGGGAACCCAGACCACCGCCCAATCCGCGACTTCCGAGCCGCCCTTGATGGAACCCGAAAAGGGCTCTTCCGGCAGGAACGGGCGCTGGGCGAGTTGGTCCGACAGGTAGCCGCCGAGGCCGCCCGCGTAGAACCACTCTTCGCGTTCATTGGTGGCTTCGTTGAACAGTTTGACGCGCAGGCCAGGACACAGCACCGCCTTCGCGCGCAGCACGTGGCGCAAGCGTGAGACCAGCACCTTGTCGCTGTCGAAGTAGCTGCCGTCCGGCCAGAAGCGCACGCTGGTGCCCGAGACGCCGCGCGGCGCCTTGCCGACGACTTTCAACTTCTCGTCCAAATGGCCGTCGCGGAAGCTGATGAGGAATTCTTCACCGCCGCGCTTCACGCGGCATTCGAGCCGCTTGGACAAAGCATTGACCACGGACACGCCCACGCCATGCAGGCCGCCGGAGAATTCGTAGTTCTTGCCACTGAACTTGCCGCCCGCGTGGAGGCGCGTGAGGATGAGTTCGACACCGGGCAGCTTTTCGATGGGGTGCAGGTCCACGGGCATGCCGCGGCCGTCGTCCGTCACTTCAATGGACTGGTCCGTGTGGAGAATGACCTCCAGCGTCTTGGCATGGCCGGCGAGGGCTTCGTCGACGGAGTTATCGACGACTTCATGAACGAGGTGGTTCGGACGGCTGGTGTCTGTGTACATTCCCGGCCGGCGACGGACCGGGTCCAAGCCAGACAGGACTTCAATATCGGCAGCGTTATAGCTCAAAGGGGCGCAGCTCCGGCGATGGGGAACGCAAGGGCCGCTAGTCTACTGTAGCGGCGGGCTCAAGGCGTGACCCCGTCCCGGTGGCCTGACGCCGCCGGGACTGGTGAGGGAGCCTTTCCCAGGGAGTGGAAGGGCCGCGGGGCCAAGCTCCCTTCCACCAGGCAGAAATCAGTCGGTCAGGTCGAGCGCCAACGCCGCGCGGGTCAGCTCGTCCACCGTCACCTGCTGGGTGCATTCGGGGTGGTCGGCGCCAAAGGTGAGCGCCGCACCGGCACGGGCAGCCGCACGGGCGTCCGCCGGTATCTCGAAGCGCAAGAAATGCACGGACGAGGTCTTCTCGGCGTTTTCGCGCTCGAGGTCTTCGTCGGCAATGGCGTAGACGCGCGCGTGGCCCGCCACTTCGGCAAAGCAGCGGTCTTCAATGCCCTTGAGCACCTTCAGGCGCGCCGCGCGCTCTACCGGGTCCGCGTATTCAATGAGCAGCGTCACCTTGAAGTTGGTGCCATCTGGAATGAGCGGGTTGTACGCGCCGAGCTCGTCCGCAATGCCTTCCGGCTCGAACACGCGTTCCGTGCGCAGAATCTCCTGCACCTGGTACTGAATGGTGAGCCGGTCCTCGAAGAGCCAAGTCAGGTTCGGCCCCACCGCTACGTTGCGCTGCTTTTTGTGCTCGATGACTGCCGCACGAAAAGCCATGCGTTCACGCGCATAAGTCTCGAGGGTCATCAGATCTTCAGGCTTCAGATGCATGTTCAGGTCCTTGTCAGCAGCGACGGCAACCAACCACAAGCCCGGGCTACAGCCCGTAGGCCTTGGCGAGTAGCGTCAGCGGGTGGGTGGGTGGGCGCGGGGTCTTCAAGCCGTTCTCGATCTGGTGGCCGGCCATGGGGCAGTCGCTCGAGTGGTAGTCGGCCTTGCCGGCTTCCACCTTGTTGAATACCGGCTTGCCAATCTTCATGGAAGTGGCGTGGAACTCTTCTTTCACGGCATAAGTGCCGTTGTGACCGGAACAACGCTCGATGACTTCAAGCGTTGTATTCGGCACCAGCTTCAGCACGTCGCGGGTTTTGAGCCCAATGTTCTGCACGCGCAGGTGGCAAGGCACGTGGTAGCTCACCTTGCCCAATTCCTGCGCGAACTCGGTCTTCAGCAAACCGGCCTTGTGGCGCAGCATGAGGTATTCGAACGGGTCGAACATGGCGGCCTTCACCTTGGCCACCAGCGGGTCTTGCGGGAACAGCAACGGCAGTTCCTGCTTGAACATAAGCACGCAAGAAGGCACGGGCGCGACGATGTCGTAGCCCTGGTCGACCAGCGCAGCGAGTTGCGGCACGTTCACTTGCATCAGCTCTTCCACGGCCTTCAAGTCGCCGAGTTCAAGCTTGGGCATGCCGCAGCATTTTTCTTTCTGCGCCAGCGTGATGGGAATGCCATTGTGTTCAAAGACCTTCACGAGATCGGTGTCGATATCCGGTTCGTTGCGGTTGCAGTAGCAAGTGGCGAACAACGCCACCTTGCCGGTGGTGCCTTCCGCCGGCGTGGCCGCCAGCACCGGCTTAGTACGGCGCGCGTCCTGCTTGCGGAAGGTGTTGCTGTGGTACTCGGGCACCGGCGCGTTTTCGTGCACGCCCAGCACCTTCTGCAGGGCCTT
>CALPVO020000188.1 GCA_943327025.2 Janthinobacterium lividum | reverse complement strand
CCGGGGGCGATGGCGTTCACGAGAATACGGCGCGGTGCCAGTTCCCTCGACAACACGCGCGTGAGCTGGTGGATGGCGGCCTTGCTGGCGGTGTACGAATAGGCCAACTGCACTTCGGTGGCTTCGCCGTAGATGGAGCCGATGTTGATGATGCGCGCCGGGTCTGCGTCGGTGGCCGTTGCCAGCAACTGCGGCAGCAGTCCCTGTGTGAGCATGAAAGGAGCCTTCACGTTCACGTGATGAACCGCATCCCAGGCGCGCTCGGGAAAGCGCTCGAGGGGAGCGCCCCAAGTCTGACCGGCGTTGTTGATAAGCACATGCAGGCGGTCCGCTTGGGCCTGGAAGCCTTCAATGATGGCTTTCACACCCTCCACCGTCGCCAAGTCGCCTTCCAGCGTTTCCACCGGACCAAGAGCAGACAGTTCCTCGCGGGCCGCAGCGAGGGCATCTGCCTTGCGCCCGGTAATCCACACGCGGGCGCCGGCCGCCAGGAAAGTGGTGGCGAACATGGTGCCGATGCCGCCCGTACCGCCAGTGATGAGCACGTTTTTTCCAGCCACGGAGAACAACTGGCTGAGGTCGGGAGCGTGGACTTTGGGCATCGTCATGGTCATCTCCTCAAGGGAAAAACGGGGAGCACTCTCGGACAAAACGGGGACGGACAGCGTCGGCGCGGCGTCTTTTCGGGGCCGCGACGAGAATATGCAGCGTCCCAGCGGCGCTGTCACCGGTGAGGGCCGCTGGGGGTGACAAATTAACCGTCAATCAGCCCGCAATACCAGTGGTAGATTTTTTATACCATGGGTATATTGTGGACATCATGGAAAAACAGCCGCGTTCTCAGCCCCTGTTCACCACCCGCTCCGGCATTCCGCTGAAGGCCAGCTACGGCCCGGATGACGTGCCGGTGGCGCATCGTGCGGTCATGGGCTCGCGGCCCGGTGACGCTCCCTTTCACCGCGGCTGCTTCCCGCAAGGCTACCGCACCAAGCCCTGGCGCATCTTCCAGCTGTCGGGCTTCGGCAAACCCGAAGACGAAAACGAGCGCATCAAGTTCCTGCTGAAGAACGGCGAGACCGGCTTCTTGATGGAACACGACCGCAACACCGCAGACCACCTCTACAACGTCGACCACCCGGAAGTGGTAGCGCGGCGGGAAGACGTGGGCATGACGGGCGCCGTGATGCAAAGCGTTCGCGATGTGGCCATTTGCCTCGATGGTCTGCCCATCGAAAGCACCTACGGCCACGCCGGCGGTGCCGTGGTTCAGCACGCTCCGTTCGCGCTCGCCGCCTACTGGACGGTTGCCAAGCGCCGCGGCATCGCGCTGCAGGACTTAGGCGGTACCGGGCAAAGCGATTTCTTCCTCACCTACCTGGGCTGCGTGACCAAGCAGCAGATTCCCACAGCTCCGGGCTTGCGCCTTAACGCGGACATCATCGAATTCTGCGGCGAGCACTTGCCGAAGTGGGTGCCGGTGTCCATTGCCGGCTACAACGGCGGCGACACGGGCCTGAATGCCTGGCAAGAGCTCGGCGCTGTCATGGCCAACGCCATCGAATATCTCGACGAGATCAAGCGTCGCGGCCGCATGGACCTGACCACCGCGGCCTACCGTTGCGGCGGTATCAATTTCCGTACCACGATGGAAATCTTCGAGGACGCCGCCAAGCTGCGCGCCGCCCGCAAGATGTGGCACCACTTGCTGTCCACGCGCTATGGCATCACGGACGAACGCGCGCTGCGCATGCGCATCCACCTCGTTACCAGCGGTGCGGCCATGACCTACCAGCAGCCGTTCAACAACATCGTGCGCGGCACGCTCATGGCGCTGTCCGCTGTGCTGGGGGGTACGCAGTCTTTGGGCGTCTCGGGTTACGACGAAGCCATCTCCATCCCCAGCGAACACGCACACCAGATGTCGGTGCGTATTCAGCAGGTGTTAGCGCACGAAACCAACCTGCATGCCGTAGCAGACCCGCTCGGTGGTTCGTACTACATCGAAGCCATGACCGCTGAACTGGAGCAACGTGGCTGGGAGTTCTGCGAACAGATCCAGCAGCGCGGCGGTTTCCTGGCCACCCTCGATACCGGTTGGCTACACCAGCAGGCCCGCGACAATCAGGTCGGCTGGTTCCAGCAGGAAATGGATGGTACGCGGACCGTCGTCGGCGTCACCGATTTCAAAGACGACGTGGGCACCTTTGAAGTGGAAGGCTTCGAGGGCGTCAACGACGCCTACGACGTGGCCCGCGAGCGCCTCGATGCCGTCAAGCGCGAGCGCCATGAACGTGGCGCCACCGCAGCGCTGCATGCTTTGGAAGCCGCTTGCCGCGGCACGCAGAACATCATGCCCGCCATGATGGATGCGCTCGATGCCGAAGTAACCCTCGGCGAAATCGGCAGCGTTTACCGCGAAGTCTGGGGCGATTGGCAGACGCCGGAGGTGGTATGAGCGAGTCCGCACCCATGGACGGCTTGTTGGACGACGGTCCTGCTCCGCCGGCGCACGCTCCCCGCATCCTGTTGGTGAAGACTGCGCTCGACGGGCACTGGCGCGGCATCTCCGTGGTGGCGCGTGCGCTGCGTGATGGTGGCTTCCACGTCATTCTCGGCGGCATGATTACGGGCGCCGAAATTGTGCGTGCGGCCATCGACGAAGACGTCGACTTGGTAGGGCTCAACATCGGTGGCCATGTGGGTGTGGCGGAACGCTGCATTGCCGAGCTGCGGGCTTCGCGCCCGGAATTGCCCATCTTTTGCGGCGGCGTTATCGCGCCTTGGGCCGTGAAGCGTTTGAAGGCGCTGGACGTCGAGGTCTATCCACCCGGCTCCACGCTCGACGATATCGTCGGCGCCGCGAAGCGGCTGACGGGCACTACGCCGACGGCTTGAGTTGCTGGCGGTACATCGCCAGGTCGAAGTAATCGCGCCAGGCCGCAATCAGCCCGTCCTCTATCTCGAAGATGCCCATTAACGGCAGGCGCACGGTGACACCGCCCACGCCGAAGTCGTCACTGCGCTCAGTGAGCACCTTGTTGCCCACGGCCGCTATCGCCAGCAACTTCCAATCCACCCACTCGAAAGGCACTTTGTCCGCGAGATAGGCACGCACCGCGTCGCGGCCGTGAATGGGCGCCAGCGGCATGTTGTGGTACACGACCTGCGGATGCAGATGCGCCAAGATCTGCTCTAGATGGTTGGCGTTCCAAGCCGCGATGAACGACTCGACGATGGCCGTCGGCGTAGCCAACGAAGGATGCAAAGGTAGCCCCGAGGAAACAGCCGGGGGCACGCCCTCTGCCACCTCAGGCGCCCAGCAACACCGGGTAGACCGCCCAAGCCTCACGCTTGATGCGCGCTTCACGCTGCGGCGCGTTGTCCGGGTCCGGACGGCAACCGTTGGCAATGAGCGCCAGCGCCAGCAAGGTCACTGTGCCGTACTGGTGGGTGGCCGGGTCCGTGCTTGCTTTTGATACATCGCCGGCGGCCAAGTTGCGGCCGAGACAGGTATGAATGCCCACGCCGAAAGTAATGCCATAAGGCGCTTGAATGGGCGGCAGTTCGCGATAGGGGTTGAAGGCCGCCGCATCAGCACCGAACGCGCTCGGCTGGCGGTTGGCGTGGAACAGGTCGATGACCACCGTGTCTTCCGGGGTGGCGCTCTGTCCATCCGGCAGATGCACCGGGCAGGTGGGCCGCCGCTGGGCGATGGGGCTGGAAGGATGCAGGCGGAAGCTTTCGTGCACGCAACGCTGCACGAACAGCGGGTCCTTCTGCACGCGCTCGGCGTCTTCAGGATGCGCGGCAGTCCACTGGAAAATCTCGTGCATGGCATGCGTCAGCGAATGCACCGAAGTATGGGCGCCGGCCAAGAAGTAGAAACCCGTCTCGCGCAGGATCATGTCGGGCGTCAGGCCCGCCTTGCCTTCGTTCTTCACGAGGATGGTCAGAATGTCGCGGGGCAGCGCGTCTTCCGCCAAGCTGCCAGCTGCCACTTCTGCCAGCAGCTGGCGTCGTCGTTCGGCCGAGGGCCGGAAAAAGCGGCTGTCGAAATCGCTGAGCGCCTTGGCAGCCACGGCGCGCATCGCTTCGCGGTCCCCGGTGTACTGGCCCAGCGTAGCGGCAACCCCCAGCCCATTGAGACTGGAAAGGAGGGCGTCGCGCTCCTCTTCCGTGCCTGCCGGACGGTCGATGCCGGCGAAGTCTGCGGTGAGGTCCAGCATGGCGCGCCGACCAAAATCCATGAGATCCGTGCGGCCAGTGGGCAGGAAGCGGGCGAGGGTCGCATTCACGACGGCGGGCAGCACTTCTTTTTCGTAGTAGTTGAAGAAGTCTTTCTTGAAGATCTTCATCTCGAGGAGACGGCGGACGCGGTGCTCTTCCCCGTGCAAAGTGACCAGCACACGGTCCATGAGGATGCGGCCCTCGTCGTACAAGGACTGCTCGAGTTCCGGCAGGCTCAGCGTCTGGTGCGCTTCCTTGTAGCCGTCAACGGTAATCGTGCTCATGGGGCTCCTCGCAGCCGGGTGGTCATATACGGGAAACGTACCATCCCTGTACTCTCTACGTCCCGTAATATACGGCATTCCCCAAACGAGGACTTTCCCTTGCAGAGCGAACTGCGGCAACACTGGCGGCTCCTTTTGGCTGCCAGCGCGGGGGTGGTCTGCAGCTCCATCGTGCTGCCCTTCTACACCATGGGCGCCCTGCTGAAGCCGCTCACCGAGACCTTCGGTTGGAGTCGCGCCGATGTACAAACAGCGCTCGTGTTCAGCACTGGCCTCAGCGCCCTCACTGCCATGGGGGTTGGCTGGCTGAACGACCGCTACGGCCCCCGTCCAGTAGCGCTGCCAGGGCTCGTCGGCTTGGCGCTAGCGTTCTTCTTCGCCGCCAACATGAATGGCAGCTTGTGGATGCTCTACCTCGCCTACGGCAGCATGGCCGTGTTGGGAGCAGGCACCACACCCGTCACCTGGACCCGCGCTCTGACCACGCAGTTCGACCGCCAACGCGGACTGGCCTTGGGCATTGCCCTTACCGGCACCGGCGTCTGCGCCATCCTGGCGCCTCTGTACACCGTCATGCTCGTCGAGCATTTCGGCTGGCGCGGCGCCTTCGTCGGCATCGGGCTTTTGCCGCTGTTGCTGGCCGGGCCACTGGTTTGGTCGGGCTTCCATGTGAAGCCAGCCGTGAAACCCATGGCAACGGATGCCGCAGCCACCAATTCCGCTGCATTCAGCACGGCAGACTGGGGACTCACGCTTGGTGAAGCAGCCCGCGGCTACCGCTTCTGGGTACTGGGCGCGTCCATCTTTCTGGTGTATCTCGCGGTGTCGGGCATCAGCCCGAACCTCATCGCGGCTTTGAGTGACAAGGGCTACCCACCCTCGGTGGCCGCCGCCGCACAAAGCGCTTACGGTCTTGCCATCATCGGTTCGCGGCTGGTGG
>CALPVO020000187.1 GCA_943327025.2 Janthinobacterium lividum | reverse complement strand
GGCCGGGCCTGCGCCTTCTTGGGCGGAAGACGCCTTGGGCGAACCTTTCCGCGTGCTGTCGGCGCTGCCGCATGCGCGCAAGTTGCCGCGTGGCGCGTTGTCTGGCAACCGCTTCACCGTCGTCGCGCGCGGCTTGGCCAGCACGGTTTCCCGTGCTGCCGTGGAAGAGCGTCTGGCGCAAATCGCCAAGCGTGGCGTGCCGAACTATTTTGGCGAGCAGCGCTATGGTCGCGGCGCTTCCAACCTCACGGCCGTCGAGGCTTGGGCGGGTGGTGGCGAACTGCCGGGCCGGCGCGAGGAGCGGGGCTTTGTGCTGTCGGCGGCGCGTTCGCTGTTGTTCAACGCTGCCCTCGCAGCCCGCGTCGACGCTGGCAACTGGGACGTGCTGCTTCCCGGCGACTTGGCCAACCTCGACGGTTCGCGTAGCCGCTTCAAGGTGACGGAACTGGATGACACGCTGCGCGAGCGGCTGGCGACGTTCGACATTCATCCCACCGGCACACTGGCGGGCAGTGGCGAGACGGGCTTGCTCGGCGAGGGCTTGGCACTGGAACAAGCCGCTTGGGCGGCCTTGCCGGCGCCGTGGGGCGCGGTACCCGCTGTCCTGGCGGGTGCCGGGGTGGAAGTAGATACACGGCCCCTGCGGCTGCCCGTGCGTGACCTGCAGTGGACCTGGGGCGACGAGGCTGCGGGCGGCGTGCTGACTTTGTCGTTCGGCTTGCCGGCGGGCGGTTACGCCACCACGGTGCTGCGGGAACTGTTCGACACCGGCTACGTGGCCGAAGACGGCGGCTGACGCGCGCTAACGCGACAGCAGCACATAGATGGCGCCGGTGCCGCCATCCATGCCGCGCGCCGAGGCAAACGCCAGTACGGCGTCGAAATGGCGCAGCCACACGTTTACCGCGTGCTTCAGCACCGGGCCACGCGGCCCTGAACGCAAACCCTTGCCGTGAATGACGCGCACGCAGTGGCAGCGATGGCGCAGGGCATCATTCAGGAAGCCGCGTAGCGCCTCGCGGGCCTGTGGACTGTTCAGCCCGTGCAGGTCCAGTTCTCCTTCCACCGCAAACTCGCCACGCCGCAGACGGCGCAGCAGCCCATCCGTCAAGTGCGCGCGGCGGAACAGCAGTTCTTCGCCCGTTTCCACGAGCAGTTCGCCCGGGCCCAGCAACAAACTGTCATTCAGCACCTGTTGTTCGTCCAGACGAGCGAAAGCCGCCCGGGCGGGCGGCGGTGGGCGCTTCGGCGGCGGTGGGCGCGGGGGCAAGGGCTTCACGTCCTTCACGGCGTCGCGGAAATCGTCGCCCACGACCGGCACCGCCGGCGCGGGAGCCGCGGGCGGTATTGGGGTTGGCATCGAGTAGCGTGAAGGGCGGGGCAAGGCGGTGTCGTCTCCGGTATATTTCCCGTGTATGCGAATCTTACTGTCGAACGATGACGGCTACCGCGCTCCCGGCCTGAAGGCCCTTGCGGACGGCCTGGCCGGTCTTGGTGAACTGACCGTGGTGGCCCCGGAGGCCAACCGCAGTGGCGCCAGCAACTCCCTCACGCTGGAAATGCCCCTACGGGTCCACGACGCTGGGCCAGGCTGGCATTTCATCAACGGCACCCCCACGGACTGCGTGCTGCTCGCCGTCTCCGGCTTGTTCGAGCACACCTTCGACCGCGTGGTGTCCGGCATCAATGATGGCGCAAATCTCGGCGACGATGTCCTGTACAGCGGTACGGTCGCGGCCGCGGTGGAAGGCCGCTTCCTCGGCCTGCCCACCATGGCCTTGTCCTTGGCCGTGGCCCACCAGCACGACCCAGCCAATGCGGCGCAGAAAAACTTTGCTACTGCCGCCCGTGTGGCGCGCGAACTCATCGAACGGCAGGCCCATCATCCCTTGCCGCAATCCACCATTCTCAACGTGAACGTGCCGGACCTGCCGTACGAGCAATTGCGCGGCTTTCAGGCCACGCGCCTCGGGTTCCGTCATCGCGCGGAAAAAGTCGTGGCCAGCCAAGACGGACGTGGCCGACCCATCTACTGGATTGGCCCTGCCGGCAAAGGGCAAGACGCGGGCCCGGGCACGGACTTCCACGCGGTGGAGCACGGCTATGTGTCCGTGACGCCGTTGCAGATCGACCTCACCCGCCATGCCGCGCTCGACAGCCTTGGCCATTGGCTGAACCGCGCACCGTGACGAACTCTGCTGGCAACCCGGCTGCCCGGCCGCCCCTGCGCGGCGTGGGCATGACCTCCGCCCGCACGCGCGAGCGCTTGCTGGACCGCTTGCGCGAGCAAGGCATCCGCGACGAAGCCGTGCTGGAGCGCATACGCCAAGTGCCGCGGCACTTGTTCATCGAAGAAGCCCTCGCGACGCGCGCTTACGAAGACACAGCGCTACCTATTGGCTTTCTGCAGACCATCTCGCAGCCCTACGTGGTAGCGCGCATGACCGAAGCCTTGCTGGCTGGCGGGACGCGCTACAACGTGTTGGAGGTGGGTACCGGCTGTGGTTACCAGACGGCGGTGCTCGCGGGGCTGGTTGGCCGCGTGTGCACGGTGGAACGCATTGGTCCGTTGCAGTTGCAGGCCCGTCAACGGTTGCAGGCGCTGGGCATCGAGAACGTGCGCTTCCGCCATGGCGACGGCTTCGAGGGCTTCAAGCTGCACGCGCCCTTCGACGGCATCATCGTTACCGCGGCCCCAGAAGCCATACCGCAGGCACTGCTCAAGCAACTCAGTCCGAAGGGTGGTCGGCTCATCGTGCCGGTCGGTCCCGAAGGGCGGCAGGAACTGATGTGCATTGTGCGGCGCGAAGAACTCTACATGCGCGAGAAACTGGGGCTGGTCAGTTTCGTGCCGCTGCTGCCCGGGCTCGCCTGAAGCCATGCGCCCGCCGCTGGTGTTGGTGCGGGCCGTTTCGCTTTGCGTGCTGCTGCTGCTCGCCGGCTGTGGCAGTTCGCCACCGCCACGTAGCGCTGCCACTTACGTGGTGCAAGCGGGCGATACGCTCTACGCCATTGCTTGGCGCAACAATCTGGATTGGCGCGAACTCGCTCGCTGGAACGGCCTTGGCGAAGACGCGCATCTGAACGTTGGGCAACGCTTGGTGTTGCAGCCGCGCCGTGGTGTGACGGTGCCGAAGACCGCAAGACGTAAACCGCAGGCAGCAGCGCCTGGCTCCGCGCGTGATGCACAGCAGTTACCAGCCGTGGTGGCCGGGCCCGCGCCAGCGTTTGTCTGGCCGGTGGGCGGTGCAGTACTGGGTGAACAAGCGCAGCCTTCCGGCGGCTTCGGCTTGCGGTTGAAAGTGCAGCCGGGCGAAGCAGTGCATGCCGCCGCGGCAGGCCGCGTGGCTTATGTGGGCAGTGGCCTGCGCAGCTACGGGCAGCTCGTGATCGTGAAGCACCCTGAGGGCTGGCTTTCTGCTTATGGCTACAACCGCGCCCCGCGCGTAAAAGAGGGCGACAACGTGCAGCGTGGCCAAGTCGTGGCGGAGGCCGGCGAGGGGCCGTTGCCGGCGGGTGGCACGGCGCCGCAGCTGTATTTCGAAATTCGCCGTCTGGGGCGCGCGGTGGACCCGCGCACGGTGTTGCCAGCGCGTTAAGACGCGCGTCACAAACGAACCAGCGCGTTAAGCCGCGCTTACCAGGTCAGGTCGTCGGGGACGACGAAATCCTTGTAGGGGTCTTCAGCATCATTCGCGGTGTTCGCGTTGCCATTGCTATTGCTCGCAGGGGCGTTCGGGTCGATAACGACCGCCGGGTCTCGCTCGCGCAACCGGTCCGCAGCGCTGGCAGGAATGACGTCGTAGCGCCCGGCAAAGCTGGCGATGAGCAGCGTACCCGCCGAGAGGCCGGCGCGACGCTCCGCATCCACCGGCACGCGCGCGATACGCTGACCGTTCATGAAGCTGAAGTAGTCGTCTGTCTGCAGAGGCGGTAGCCGGTGCTGGTCAATGAGTTGGCGCAACTGGGCCGCGCGGGCGCGTGCTTCCAGCTTCGCCTGTTCCTTGCGGTTCAGTTCCTGGTCGCGCAGCAGTTTGGCGGCCTGCGCGCGCTGCGCCGCCGTGGCAGCCGGGTCCGGCTTCGCGGGTTGATGGCGCGAGGGCTTGGGCTTGTGGGCCGTGGCTTGCTTCGCTTGTTGCTTGTTCGCCAACCCCAGCTTCAGGAGTTGGTCGCGGAGGGAATCAGTCATGCGTGCATTATCTCACGGGACCGGTGGTAGGGCTTGCCGCAGGGCTTGCTCTAGCAGCGACGCCGGCACGCCAGCCTGCAGTTCGCGTTGCATCCAGTCATTCACCACGGTTTCAAGAGCCGGGTCTCGCCGTATCAAGACGGCCTTGGTGGAAGGCTCGAACAGCAAGTTCGTGGCACGGCACAGAGCAGGATGACGCCGCGTTTGCAGCGCCACTTCCACATCGTCGGTCACCATCAAGTCGCCATCACCCGCCAGCAGGGCCGCGAACACGGCTCTATTGTCCGGGACCACTTTGACCTGCGCTTGGTGGAACTGCGCGCGGACGAACCGCTCGTTGGTCCCGCCCGGGTTCATCAGCACCCGCACTGTGGTTTGGTCGGCCAGTGCGAGCGTGGCGTAGCGCGCGCCGTCCGCGCAGCGGGCGATGAAGGTTTTGCCGCCTTGGTGGTAGGGAGCGGTGAAGGCGGCGGCGGCCAGTCGGTCTGCCGTCACGCTAATGCCCCCTAGCGCTACGTCGAACTTCCCGGCGAGCAGGTCGGGCAGCAGGGTGCGCCACGTGGTGCGGATGTAGCGGACTTCGGCGCCTTCGAGGCCAGTACCCGCGAGTGTGTCGGCGAGACGCTCGGCAAGGATGACATCGGTTCCTTCAAGAGAGCCATCGGGTCGCTCGAGGCTGAATGGTGCGTAGTCGCCAGTGAGTCCGACGCGCAACGCACCGGTAGAACGGATGCGCGGCAACGCTGAGGCGGGTGCGTCATCCAAGGCAACGAGCGCGGACCACAGCGCTTCGCGGTCCGCTTCGGGTAACTGCGCCAATGAGGTGAGGGCAGTTTGTTGGGCGAGGTAGGCGGCGCGCAGGCTGGCCGTATCGCTCCAGTCCGCTTGGTCGCGGGTCAGTAGCAACAACTGCTTTGCAGTAATGCGGTCGAGTTGCGGGCGTATTTCTTTGGCGAGATCCGGTATGGCCATGGCGTTGGGTAGGCCGCCCTGTTCGCGCCATGTCTGTTGCCGGCGCTCCTGCCATTCGCGTGCTAGGCGCATTTGCAGCGCGAACCAATCGCGAACCGGTTCGGTGGCGAGCCCATACTGCGTTGCTTGTGCTGTGACTTGCTCCAGCACTTCGGCTTCGCGCGCGGTATCAAGCACCGGTTTGCCGCTATGCCATTTGGCGGCAGCCACGCCGTCCATGAGCGCGAGGCGCGCGTCGATGGTCTGCAGCGTCTCGAAGGCGGTGGCGGCTGGGTTGACGAATGCAGCGGGGTGGGG
>CALPVO020000186.1 GCA_943327025.2 Janthinobacterium lividum | reverse complement strand
ACAGTGGGGCACTAGTTGGGCACTAGTGCGGCCAATAGCGCGGGCAATAGCGGGTTAACATTGCCGCATGGACCTACTCTCTACTGCCGCCCTGCCCGACCCGCTCCCGGAAAGCCCCATGGAACTGGCGCGCGCCTGGCTGGACGAAGCGACGCGCCTGAAGGTGCAACCCAACCCGAACGCCATGACGCTGGCGACCGTGGCCGCCGATGGCCGCCCAGCGGCGCGCATCGTGCTGTGCCGCGGGCTGGAAGTGGCAGCCGGCTGCGTCACCTTCTACACCAACTACACCTCGCGCAAAGGCCAGGAACTGGCCGCCACTGAACGCGCCGCCGTGCTGTTTCACTGGGACACGCTGCACCGGCAAGTGCGCATGGAAGGCCCCGTAACGCGCGTGCCCGAAGCCGAGAGCGACGCCTATTTCGCCAGCCGCCCGTGGCAAAGCCGCGTGGGCGCTTGGGCCAGCCAGCAGAGCCAGCCCGTGGCGCAGCGCGCGGACCTGAAGCAGGAACTGGAGGCGCAGGCGCGGCGTTTCGGGGCGCCGGTGGAAGAACTGGGCGGCACCGGCGGCACGCGCGACTACGCCGTGCCACGGCCGGACCACTGGGGCGGCTATCGCCTGTGGGTGGAAGACGCGGAGCTGTGGGTAGAAGCGGCGTTCCGCCTGCACGACCGGGCCCGCTGGCAGCGCACGCTGCAAGCCACTGTTTCTGCAGGCGTTTCCAGCTTCGTAGGCGGCCCGTGGCGCGCCGCACGCCTGCAGCCCTGAACCCGCAGTCCCGTTTACCCATGCTCAGCGCCCATCAACTCACCGTCGCGCGGCCCGGCAGCCCGGACAGCGCCCTAGTGGCGCAGCTCGACTGCGTGGTGCAACCGGGCCAGTTCATGGCGGTGCTGGGCTGCAACGGCGCCGGCAAGACACTGACGCTCCACACGCTAGCCGGCCTGCGCCCTGCGGCGAGTGGCGAAGTGCGCATGGATGGCCGTGCGCTCGGCGCTTGGCAGCCACGCGAACGCGCGCGCAACCTCGGGCTGCTGGCGCAGGTGGAAGAAGAAGCCTTCCCCGCCACCGTGCTGGAATGCGCGCTGGCCGGCCGCCACCCGCATATCGGCTTCTGGTCCTGGGAAGGCGAAGCAGATGAAGCCGCCGCGCGCGCGGCGCTGGTCGCCTGCGATTTGAGCGGGCTGGAAGAGCGCGAAATTCATACGCTTTCCGGTGGCGAGCGCCGCCGCGCGCAGTTGGCGACGGTGCTGGCGCAAGACCCGCGCGTGCTGCTGCTCGACGAACCCCTGAACCATCTCGACCCGCGCCATCAACGGCAATTGCTGCAGTTATTGGGCGCACGCGTGGCGCAAGGTGGCAGCGTTATTGCCACGCTACACGACGCGGCCGTGGCGGCACGCCATGCCGATGTGGTGCTGCTGCTTTATGGCGATGGCCGCTGGGACTTCGGCCCCGCCGCGGAAGTGCTGGAGGCCGGGCGCCTCAGCGAACTCTATGGTGTGCCGCTACGCGCCCACCAAGTAGAGGGCCATCTGGTGTTCGTGGAAGATTGAAGCGCGCTGAATGGAGCCGGCAGCGAACTGCCGACGCTTATGAGCGGCAGCCTGCTGCAGACTCAACCAAAGCCAATCGCCTCGCGCACGGTGCCGTGCAGTACGCCATTGGTGGCCAGCACGGTGGTGGTATCCAGCCCCACTTCACCACCGCTCAGGTCCGTAAAGCGGCCACCGGCCTCTTCGACGATGGTGACCAGCGCCGCGATGTCGAGGATGTTCACGTCGCTTTCCACCACCGCGTCCACTTTGCCGGCGGCCAGCAGGTGGTAGTGGAGGAAATCGCCGTAGCCGCGAATACGGCTTAGCCGCGCTACCAGCGCGCCATAAGCGCCCCACTGCGGGCTACGCGCCAGCGTCTTGAGGTTGCCGGCAGACAGCGCGGCGTCTTCGAGTGTGGCGAGGTGGCTCACGTGCAGCCGCTGGCCATTCAGCCACGCCCCCTGCCCGCGCTCCGCCCAGGCCAATTCACCGTAGACCGGCGCGCTGGACACGCCCAGCACCAGCCGCCCGCGATGCATCAGCCCGATTTGCGTACTGAACATGGGGTATTCGCGCACGAAGGCTTTGGTACCGTCGATGGGGTCCACCAGCCAGAGGTATTCCGCGTCGCGGCGCTCGCTGCCGGTTTCTTCACCGAAGAAGCCATCTTCCGGGAAGCGCGAAGCCAGTACCGCCCGAATGACCTTTTCGCTTTGCACGTCGGCTTCGGTCACCGGCGATTTGTCTGCCTTCACCTGCACCGCCACATTCTGCTGGTACAGCGCGCGAATGACGCGGGCAGCCGCTTCGGCAGCCTCGAGCGCCGCGGCAAGGCGGGCGGAGGGCTGCGGCGGGACTGGGGCAACCGATACAGAGGCAGCTAGCGCTGCCGGCGGGGTCGTGGCGTTCATGGCGAGCGAAGCGTGGCGAAGCACACCGCAAGTGTCAATCGGGCATTGGTACAATCCGGCGGATGCGCATCGTCAACATTGCCTCCGAATTCGTCCCCCTCTGCAAAACCGGTGGCCTGGCGGATGTGGTTTCTGCCCTTACCCGCGCTCTGGATAGCCGCGGGCACGATGTGCGCGTCTTCCTGCCGGCCTACAGCAGTTTGGAAGCGCTGCGTCTGGACCGCTGGGAAGTGGACTTCGCCCGCGATGTGGAAATGCAGCTCGGGCCGCATACCTACCGCTATTCGCTGCACCACGCGCGCGTACCGGGTACGGCCTTCAAGGTGTACCTCGTGCACTGCCCGGAGCTATTCCACCGGCCCGGTCTTTACGGCAATGCCGAAGACGAACACCGCCGCTTCCTCCTGCTAACGCGCGCCGCGTTGGATGCCTGCCAGCGCATGGGCTTCGCACCCGACATCGTGCACTGCCACGACTGGCACACCGCCTTCGCGCCGCTGCTACTGAAGACCACTTACGCCTGGGACCAACTGTTCGCGAAGACGCGCACCGTCTTCACCATCCACAACCTCGGCTACCAAGGCGCGTTCAGCGCGAGCCATACCGCAGACCTCGGACTAGGCGATGGCGTCAGCCAACTGCACCAAGGCGACTTGCATGCCGGGCGCATCAACGCACTGCTGCACGCGCTGCTGCATGCCGACAGCCTCACTACCGTCAGCCCCACGTACGCGAAGGAAATCTGCACGCCCGAACATGGCTTTGGCCTCGACTCGTTCTTGCGCAACCGCGGCGATTCGCTCGTGGGCATCTTGAACGGCGTGGACTATGCCGAATGGGACCCGCGCAACGACCCGTACGTCACGGACCGCTTCACACCAGCCGACCTGAGCGGCAAAGCGGCGGCCAAGGCCACGCTGCTGCACCGCCTGCGGCTGACGCCCACCACCACCGCGCCCTTGCTCGGTGTGGTGAGCCGCCTGACTTGGCAGAAAGGCCTGGACCTGCTCTACGAAAGCCTGCCGCAGCTTTTGGAAAAGCGCGACTTGCGCTTGGTGGCCACGGGCAGCGGCGATGGGGCGCTGGAGCATTTCTTTGGGCACTTGCAGGAGCGCTTTCCGCAAAAGGTGGTGTTCCACCGCGGGCACAGCGAAGAGCTGGCGCATTGGATTGAAGCGGCGTCCGACGGCTTCATCATGCCTTCGCGCTACGAGCCTTGCGGTCTGAACCAGATGTACAGCTTGCGCTACGGCACGCTGCCCATCGTGCGGCGCACGGGCGGCCTGGCAGATTCCGTGCAGCACTATGAAGCGGCCACCGGCAAAGGCACCGGCGTGGTGTTCGACCACGCAGACGGCCCGGGCCTACGTTGGGCGCTGGAGCAGTTCCTCTGGCTGTACGGCGAGCAAGACCACTTCCGCCGCGCACAGCAGAACGCCATGGCGCAGGACTTCTCTTGGGAGCGTCAGGCCGGACACTACGAACAGTTGTTCAGCCAATTGGCCGGGCGTTAGAAGCGGAACTTCCCCACTTGGTCGAACTCCAGTGAGCGCATCAACGGCAGGTCGATGCTCACCGTGCCTACCAACCGGTATTCCAGTTCGCGGCCCTTGGCGCGTTCGCGCCGACTGAGCACCGCCGCCACTGCACCCGCCAGGTTGGCATCCAGCGTCATGTCGAACTCAGCCTCGCCACGCGCGGGCACAGTGAAGGCGCGGGTACTTTCGCCTTTCCCGAAGGCCTTGCCGTCGATCTCTACCGTGTAGCGCAGACCGTTCACCGGCAGCGCGCGATCGTTGGGGTTGTACACCTTCAGCCGCGCATTGAAACGCTGGCTCAGCAAATTGCCATCGGCCAGCTTCAAACTGACCAGTTCGAGCGTGGGCTTCTCGAACTTCGGCACCAGCGAACAGGCGCCCAGCAACCAAGTGCCAAGCAAGCCGGCTGCCAGCACGCGCAGGGCACGGCGACGACGGGGCATGGTTTCAGAAACATGGGTGAACATTGCATCACTCCCTGACAGCGACTTCAGGCGCAGGCGGCAACATGGATGCCAGTGCCTCTACTTCACCCGGAACGGGTTCGTCGAGCAAGCGGTAAAGATGGCGCAGGTGCGCCAGGAACAAGGCACCGAAGGCCGCGCGGGCCAGCGCCGGGCGCTCTTCGCCCAGCCACCACGGGAAATCCGCGGCTTCGCAGGCGGCCAATTGCAGTTCGGCACGGGCCTGTTCGGCGTCGTCGAGCGTGCCTTCCACCACCGCTTGGTCGAAGGCCGCTTTTGCGCCACACAGGGCACGCCAAGCGCTTTGGCGTTCGGGGCCGCGGGCCCAGGAGGCAAAGCCACCCGACTCCCAGCTGCCGGGCACCAGCATAGAAAGTTCCGCCTGACATTCGGGCTCGGCGAGCACCGCAGAAAAGGTGGTGAGTTCCACGTCTTCGCGTTCCGCCAAGCGCGCGAGCAAGTGGCTCACAAACGCAAACCCCCCATCGGGCCAGTCCGCGCGATCGCCACCCAACACCACGGCCACCACAGCGTTCGGGTCATCAGCGTGTTCACGGGCTACGCGAGCCAGATGCTCCACGAAGTTGGTAGCGGCGCGCGCCGCATCCCAACCGGCGTAATGCGTGGCCAGCGAACTGAGCGCCGAATGCCGCGCGAAGACCACGCCGGGAACACCCGCCACGCGCCAAGCGCGCGCGGGAATGCGCGATGAAAAGACTGCGCCGGCAGCGCCCGCCTTCAGGCTGTCGCGAATGACCTCTTCGCCGGTGAGCGTCCACGCTTGCCCAAAGCCACCGAGCGCAGCGAGAGACTTCGCACACACCGCGCCCCCGGGCAGCCAACCGCCGCGAGCACGCACACCGAAAGATTCCACGAACGCTTGCTGCGCGCGCGCCAAGTGCCACTTCGCGCGGCCCCAAGGCGAAGCCGACAATTCAATCCGCCCGGTGCCGAGCAAGCGCCGCCAACGCGGCACCAGCCCGACAACCACGTCCGTGACCACTTCGAGCAGAATGCGCAAATCTT
>CALPVO020000185.1 GCA_943327025.2 Janthinobacterium lividum | reverse complement strand
TTCCTGCACTTCTTTGCGGGCCTGCAGGTCGGCCTTCTCGCGGGCAGCCAGCTCTTCGGCCGGACCCACCAGAATGACGTTGTCCTGCTTGCGCATGTCGAGGCCCTTCGCGCGCATGACAATATCGAGCGCTTGGTCCCAAGGCACGTTCTGCAAGCGCAGCGTGACATTGCCATTCACCGAGTCGCTGACGACGATGTTCTGGCCGCTGGTATCCGCCAGCAACTGCAGCACCGCGCGCACTTCGATGTCCTGGAAATTCAGGGTGAGACGCTCGCCGGTGTATTCCTTGCGCTCATCCGCAGCGACCTTCGCTTTCGTCGCCGGCTTCACTTCGACGACGTACTGGTCATCGCTCTGGTAAGCGAGCTGTTCGAAGTCAGCGCCTGCCGCGATGACCACGCGTGCCTTGCCTTCGGCGCGCAAGGCATCGATATAGGTGACAGGGGTGGCAAAGTCCGTGACGTCATAGCGGCGCGCCAGCGCGTCGGGCAATTCGGCCCCGATGAAGTCGACGACCACCTGGCCGCCTTCCTGACGAACGTTCACTGGCGTATGGGAATCCGACAAGCGCACGATGACGCGACCAGACCCCTCCGACCCACGGCGGAAATCGATGTTCTCGAGGCGACGGCCTATGGCCGCGCTGCCGCTACTGTTGCCGGCTACTGCGGCTGCCGGCGCCGAAGAGGCTACCCCGCCGCTGCTGGCGGCAGCTCCCACGGTCAGCACGATGCTATTGCCATCCACGCTGGTCTCGTAGGGAACGAGTGCGTCGAGATTCAACACCACGCGCGTACGACCACCCGCTTCGCCAGCCACCAGGCTGTCGATGCCACCGGCCTTGACCTCAATACGACGCGAGGGCAGCGCCAGAGACACTCCCGGCAAGTCCAAGGAAATACGTGCTGGCTTGTCGATGGTAAACGCGAGCGGTTGCGGCGCCGGGCCACTGGTCCGCAGGCGGAACTGCATCTGCTGCCCGCCCAGCGCCTGGAAATCTACGGCCTCGAGTCGGTTGGCGGCCGGCGTGGCCGTGTCCTGGGCGTTGGCCGGCACGACAAGCGCGCCGAAAAGGACCAGCGTCAGGGCGGTTAGCGTGGAGAGTAGCCAGCGACCGGCCTGCCGGCCCGTGCTCCATCCCCTGCTTTCAATGTTGCGCTTCATGACCTTGCCTCTCCAGCATTCAGTTCGACAGCCCGACGCTGGCGGGGCGTTCAATGAACCCGCCAAGCCCGTCCGGCACGATCTCGGTGAGTGAGATCTTCGCTTCCGTAATGGCCGAAATGCGGCCGTCCGCCTGGCCCAAATAGTTGCCTACCGCTACGCGATGCACCAAGCCATCTTTGGTCTGCACCAGACCGAAGACGCGTCCACCCTGCCGCAGGGTTCCCACCATGCGCAGCGTATCGAGCGAGTACTGCTCGAGGAACTCGCGCGTCCGCGAGGAATCCGGCCGAATTCCGCCAGTAGACCCGGCACCAGAATCACCCGGCTCGAACGGCGAGCGAATCCCGGCGGGATCGTAGTTGTAAGTTTCGTAAGGCTTTATCTCGGGCAGCGGCTCGATACGCCCACCCGGACGCTTCTTGATTTCGGCGACGCGGTCCTGCATCTCGGCGTTGCCGCCGCCGCAAGCAGACAAGAGCGTGGCGCAAGCAGCCAGCAACAGCAGACGCTTCATGGCGTTGCTCCCTTGCGCTTGCCCTGCTTGCTATCCGGGGACATTTCGTCATCTTCAAGATAACGGTAAGTCTTCGCGGTCAGATCCAGTACCAACTGGTCGGTGCCCGCAGACTTCTGCAATTCCGGCTGAATCTGGATGTCATGCAACGTGACGATGCGCGGGAGCGCTGCGATGCCACTGACGAAATTGCCAAATTCGTGGTACGAGCCAGTGAGACGAATCTTGATGGGAAGCTCGGCGTAGAAGTCCTGCTTCTGCTCTGCCCCCGGCTGGAAAAGCTTTTCGTCGAGGCCTGCGCCGTTGCCTGTCTGGGAAATATCCACCAGCAGGTTCGGTACCTCGGTACGGCCGGGCAACTGGCGCAACATGGCGCCGAAGGAGCGCTCCATGTCCTTCAGCTGGGCACGATAGGCGGCGAAGTTCGCCGCCTGATGCTGCTTCTGCTCGAATTCAGCCCAGAGCTGGTCCTGCTCGGTCTGCACCTGTTCGTACTCCTCCATCTGCGTGTTGTAGATGAGGACCATGCCGAACAGGAACGACGCCACGACGAACACGAACGAGGCAACCATGACGCGGATGCTTAGCGGCCAGCGACCCGGATCGCGCCAGTCGAGCGCCTGAAACTGCTCAATGAGGTTCACGGCGCCACCCCCGTCTGCGATCCCGGGCGACGCTTGCGGGTACCCGGCAGAATATCGGTTTCGGGCTCAAGCCCCTTCTGCATCGCCGTGAGCACGAACTCAGCACCGCCGGCGCCCGTGCCGCCTTTGGTTTCGATGAGTTGCAATTCGGGTGAACCAATCCAATCGGAGCTCTCGATATTGCGCATGAAGGTGGAAACACGCGTACTGGATTGCGCGATGCCCTTCACCTCCAACTTGCGGCCAGTCTGGCGAACTGAAGTGAGGTAAACGCCATCGGGCAAGGTGTGCATCAACTGGTCGAAAACGTGGACGATCTCCGGACGGCTGCGCTGCAAACGTTCGATGATGGCCATACGGGCCAGCAACCGCTGTTTCTGCGCCTGCAGGCCACGGATTTCGTTGATGTCGCCGTCCAATGCGGCGATTTGGGCACGCAGGAAGGCATTGCGCTCGCGCTGGCTGCTGATCATGCCGCCGACAACGAGACTGCCCAGGAAGGCCACGAGGAAACCGGCAGACACTGCCGCTACCACCGCCAACTGGAACTGACGTTTGCGGCGCTGACGTTCTTCGGAACGCCAAGGAAGAAGGTTAATGCGTGGCATCAGTCGAAGCTCCGCAGTGCGAGCCCGCAGGCGGTGAGCAACGCCGTAGCGTCCTTGCGTACCCCCTGCGACTTGGCCTTGCCCGAAACCTTCATCTGGCCCAGTGGGTCACCACGTTCGGCTGGGATGCCGACGCGACTGGCGATGACGTCGGCTACGCCCGGAATGTTGGCACAACCACCACACACCAGAATTTGCTCCGGCTGTTCGCGGCCACTGCCGGACGCCAGATAAAACTGCAGACTGCGACTGACCTGCTGCGTCATGTCGTCGATGAAGGGGTCCAGCACTTCGGGCTGGTAGTTGGAAGGCAACCCGCCTTCCTTCTTGGCGCGGCCCGCCTCTTCCATGCTCAGCCCATAGGTGCGCATGATTTCTTCGGTGAGCTGCTGGCCGCCAAACGCGAAATCTCGGGTGTAGACCACCTTGAGGTCGTGAAGGACACTGAAGGTGGTGGTACTGGCACCGAAATCTACCACCGCCACCGTCCGGCCGAGACCACCATCCGGCATGTGATGGGTGAGCAGACGGCAGGCATTTTCCAGCGCGAAGGCTTCCACATCCACCAGTTTGCAGTTCAGGCCCGCAGCGGCAACGGCAGCCATGCGCTGCTCCACATTCTCGTTGCGGGTGGCCACCAGCAGGATGTCGTTCATTTCCGGGTCTTTGGCAGAAGGCCCGATGACCTCGAAGTCGTACGCGACATCTTCCATGGGGAAGGGGATGTACTGGTCTGCCTGCAGTTCCACCTGCGTTTCGAGGTCCTGCTCGGACAAGGAACGCGGCATCTGGATGAGCTTGGTGATGGCAGCATCACCGGAAATGGCCACCGCCACGTCACTTACCCGGGCACCAGAACGCTTGATGGCACGACGGATGACCTCACCGACGGCATTCGCATCGACGATGTTCTTCTCGCTGATGGCGCTATGCGGCGTCGCCTCGGCGGCATAGGACTCCACGCGGTACTGGCCACCGGACAGCGACAGCTCCACCAATTTGATGGACGAGGTAGTGATGTCCAACCCGATGAGGGGCGGGCGCTTGGTGAACGCGAAAGCCGACAGAAAGCGGTTCATATTTCCTTTGGCATCAATCGCTTGGAAGCGCTGGCGACCGGAATTTCTAGGTTTCCTGCGCAACTATATAGCAAATGACGCGGAAATTTCATCCAGTTTGGCGCAGATTGGACTGAACTATGCATAATCGTCCCCCTCGCTGCAACGTCCGGATGTCATTTCTTTGAAACCCGTCCACATTCGCCTGCTCTCTTGGGCGGCCAGTCTTGCTGTCGGTGGCATCGCCTCGGTGTTACTGCTGGGCGTAGGCACCTATTACTACCTGGCTCCCGGCTTGCCGGATGTCGAAGCGCTCCGGGACACGCGCCTGCAACTGCCCCTGCGCGTCTACAGCCGCGACGGCCAGCTGCTCGCGCAGATCGGCGACCAGCGCCGCGTGCCAGTGAAGTTCGCCGAAATTCCCCAGCATGTCGTGCAAGCGTTCATTGATGCGGAAGACGACCGCTTCTTTGAACATGGCGGTATCGACGTCATGGGCCTTACCCGGTCGCTGCTGCTGGCCGTGCTGCATGGTGAATTATCGCAAGGTGGCAGCACGATTACGCAGCAGCTGGCGCGCAACGTCTTCCCCATTGGTCGGGAAAAAGAACTCAAGCGGAAACTCCGCGAAATCTTCTTGTCATTCCGCCTCGAGTCCGAATTCTCGAAGCAGGAAATTCTCACCCTCTACTTGAACAAGATTTACCTGGGCGAAAAGGCCTACGGAGTCGCTGCGGCTGCTGAAACCTATTTCGGCAAGACCCTGGACGACCTCACCATCGCTGAAGCCGCTACGCTGGGCGGACTGCCGCAGCGCCCGGCCCGCGTAAACCCGGTGGCAAACCCGGAAGCAATGCGCCACCGGCGGGCCTATGTCCTGCGGCGCATGTATGCCAAGAGCCATATCACCGAAGAGGAATACAACACGGCACTGGAAGCACCCATGCAGTCGCGCTCGCACAGTGCAGGTGCGGGAGTAGATGCTCCCTACGTTGCGGAAATGGTGCGCACTGCGTTGTTCAAGCAGTTCGGCGAGGCGCTATACACCGACGGATACCGCGTAACGACCACCGTGGATGCGCGACTGCAGCGCGCCGCGGATGTCGCTCTACGCTCCACGCTGCTCGAGTATGACCGTCGCCATGGCTGGCGCGGACCCGTGGCGCGTGGTGTGAAGGCCAGCGATGAAGACGGCTGGCGCGAGGCCTTGGTGGATGTTCCGCGGACTGGCGGCCTCGTACCGTCGATCGTCACGGGTGTGGCCGCACGCGCGGTGGAGGTTTACACGAAAGATGGTGAACGCCGCCAGATTGACTGGGAGCAGGGTCTGGTGTGGGCCCGCAAGCCGGGTGTTCGCGGCGGTGTCGGTCCTTCTCCGAAGACTGCTGGCGAAATTGTCCGCCGTGGCGACATCGTCTACACACTGCTCGCCGGAGAGGGTCGCGCGCTGCTCGTTCAGGTACCCGCCGTGCAGGGCGCTTTTGTCGCAC
>CALPVO020000184.1 GCA_943327025.2 Janthinobacterium lividum | reverse complement strand
CCTGCAACAGCCGACCATTCGCTGCCGCCACGGCAATCAGGTCTTTCGCTTCGGCCACCGTGGTGGTGATGGGCTTTTCGACGAGCACATGCGCGCCGGCTTCCAGAAAGGCTTTCGCCACTTCGTAGTGGTACGGAGTGGGCGTGGCGATAGACACGAGGTCCACCTTGCCGAGCAAGGCCCGCCAATCGGCCTCGGCGCGGCAGCCCGTCTCACTAGCGACATTCTGGCGCGCGGTTTCGCCGGGGTCGGCCACCGCCACCAACTGGACGCCATCGATGGCGGCGTACTTCTGCGCATGAAAGCGGCCGAGATAACCGACGCCGACAACGGCGGCGCGGAGGGTAGCGGTATTGTCCATGCGGGGATTATATGCCGCGCCTCGTTGCGGTACCCTTGTTCCCCATGAGTGCCTCGTCCTGGTTGTCCCAATTGAATGCCGGTTCCCGTCGCGAACGCGAATGGCGCTGGTTCCGTCTGCTCGCTGGTTTCGGGTTACTGGGGCTGCCTCTGTGCGTCTTCGTGGCCGGCCGCATCACGCTAGGCGCCTACGAGGGCAGCGGACTGTTCAGTTTCCTTGGCAACCTGTACCTCGACCTAGTCAAGCTGAAGTTCACCGCCTGGGGCTTGGTGCTCGGGCCATGGCTGCTGTTTCAGGCAGTGCGCTTTACGAGCCGTCCTGCACGACGCCTCTCGGGGCGTCTGCCCGCTCGCCGACGCTAGGCTGGCAGCGCACGGCCCCTTCAGCGGGGCCGCTCCCGCCCGTTTCAGTGGGGCCGCTCAGCCACACTCCGCTCGCGAATGGCACGGAATTCGCTCCCTTCATACCACTGCGGCCACGCGGCAGAGTTCGCCTGCTGCAGCCCCATCTGGTAGAGCAGTTCAAGGTCTTCCATGGAACCCGTTACGTCCCACGTCGGCGAGTATTCGTCACCAGGCTTGTGGTACTTGGTTGCCGTGAATTCGCGGTCGATGGCCTCGGAACGTTCCACCCCGCCATCCAGTAGGTCCGCGCCTTCCTTGATGTAAAGCGCCGGCACACCATGCTTGGCCAAATTGAAGTGGTCCGAGCGGAAGAAGTAGCCGCGCTCGGGCACGGGGTCCGGACGGAGCACCCGGCCCTGTGCGGTGGCAAACGCCCGCAGTTCGTCTTCCAATGACGAGGCTCCGTAACCGACCACCGTCACATCGCGCGTGCGCCCCAGGGGGTGCAAGGCATCAATGTTGAACGCTGCAGCAGTGCGCGCGTGGGGCACCAACGGGTTATTGCCGTAGTAGAAACTGCCCAGCAGGCCGCTCTCTTCGGCTGTCACGGCGAGGAACAGCACCGAACGTTCGGGCTTCGTGTCCTTCAGCGCGGCGGCAATACCGAGGATACCGGCCACGCCCGTGGCGTTGTCTACGGCACCATTAAAGATGGTGTCGCCACCGCCACCGGCAAAGGACATGGCCTTGCCCAGATGATCCCAGTGCGCCATGAAGATGACGTATTCGCCCGGACGCTTCGTACCGGGCAGCAGCGCCGCCACGTTGGCGCTATTGGCGCGACGAATGAGGTTGCGTACACCGCCCGTTGCAGTAACACCGAGCAGCACCGGCTTGAACCCGCGTTGCGACGCCTGAAGACGCAACTTGCCGAGGTCTTGCCCGGCCATCGCCAGCACCTTCGTGCCGTTATCGCCGGTCATCCAGCCTTCGAGCGCCGCACGGCCCGCGTTGCCGTCTGGGGAAGCCGCGTCCAACTGCGGCCCACTCCAACTGGTTTGCACCACGTCCCAACCATAGGCAGCGCCCGCGGTGTCGTGGATGATGATGGCGCCAGCCGCGCCTTGCCGGGCGGCCTCCTCGAACTTGTAGGTCCAACGGCCGTAGTAGGTGAGCGAACGGCCCTTGAAGAGCGTCGCGTCTTCAGTGGCGAAACCCGGGTCGTTGATGAGGATGAGGGCGGTCTTACCCTTCATATCCACGCCGGCGTAGTCGTTCCAGCCGTATTCCGGCGCTACGACTCCGTGGCCAACGAACACCAGTTCGGAGGCAGCCAACGCGGACTGCGGCTGGACGCGCTTGGTCCACAGCAGTACATCCGGTCCGTAGGCCAACTCGAGCGACTGCCCAGCGCTGGCACCGGCGCCGCTGATGGTCAGCTTGGCATCAGTCGCGGCCGTAATTTCCACCAACGGCACCGGCTGACGATAGCTATCGCCATTCGCGGGCTTGAGACCCAAACGACGGAACTCGGTTTCGATGTAATCGAGCGTTCGGGCTTCGCCGGCGGACCCGGGCTTGCGCCCCTCGAAGGCATCGCTGGCGAGGGTTTCAATGTGGCGACGATAATCGGACTCCGCCACATGGAGCACGCGAGCAGCGGCGACAGAGCCTGGGACCGGCGGCGCGGCGCATGCAGCCGCCGCTCCGAACAAGCCAGCGAAGGCGGCGGCGACGGGAAAGTGACGCAGGTAACGGCGCATGACGGCTCCAGACCAAAGGTAAACCGGGAAAACCGGCAGTTAGTTACGCGTAGGCCAGTAGGCCAAGACAATAACGGCAATCCAGCCGTAGGTGCCCACTTGGGCGTACCAGCGCCAGGACCGGTAACGTACCGCCCCAATGAAGGCCGCCACCGAGACTGCCGTGAGGACGCCGAACAGCCCGAGGCTGCGCAGAAGACTGGGTATTTCTGCCATCAAACGCGGGTAGTCGCTGCCCAGAATGCCGTAAACGGCGAGCACCATGAGCAAACCCGTGGTGATGGCGACCGCGGAACCCATGAGGATGGCGGTAAGGGCGGCGAGCGGCGACATGCGGTAGCTGGGGTTCCGTGATGGGGTTGGTGGCTACGAGATTCGGGACCGATGGTGCTTGAATGCCGAGCCTTGTACCCGTAGTTTAGCTGTTATGGAGACCCGAAAGCCCCTCGCCGGTTCCCGGCGCACCCGAAATTTCCTGCGCCTTGCCATCGTAGCCCCGGCGGCGGCGGCCGTCGTCCTGCTGTTCGCAGGGTCAGCGCCACCACCAGCCGCGCAGGCCGCCGCGGAAACGGTAGCGGCTGCCCCCCTACCCGCAGGTGCCTTGGCACCAGCCGAACGGCACCGGCGCATAGCGCGTTTGTCTGCCCAGGTCATCGAACGCAGTCATTTCAGTCAGGTGAAGCTGGACGACAAACTGTCAGCCGAGATGCTCGACCGCTACCTCGACCTGCTCGACGGCAACCGTAGCTACTTTCTCGCCAGCGATATCAGCGAATTCGCCACGTGGCGTACCCAGTTGGACGATGCCATCCGCTCCGGGCGAATCGATCCTGCCTTCGCCATCTTCCAGCGGTACCGCGAGCGCAACCGCTCAGCCCTCGCTTCCGCCCTGAAGGCCTTGGAGATTGAGCCGGATTTCACCATCGACGAAAGCTATACCTTCGACCGCGCCAAATCGCCTTGGCCCACCACGCAGGCGGAACTCGACGACCTATGGCGTCGGCGCGTCAAGAACGATGCACTCTCGCTCGAACTGACCGGCAAAACCTGGGCCGAGGCGCAGGACCTGCTGCGCAAGCGTTACGAGCGCTTGCAGAAACGCAGCGAGCAGGTGTCGGCGGACGATGTCTTCGAAGGGTTCATGAACTCCCTCGCGCACGTCTACGATCCGCACTCCAACTATTTCTCGCCCCGTTCGAGCGAGGAATACAACATCGCCATGCGCCTGTCTTATCAGGGCATCGGCGCTTCGCTGCAAACGGTCGACGACTACGTCACCATCATGAACATCATTCCCGGCGGCCCGGCCGCGAAAAGCGGCCAACTAAAAGCCAACGATCGCATCACCGCCGTGGCGCAAGGCAAGACCGGAGAAATGGTCGACGTGGTCGGCTGGCGTCTCGATGACGTCGTACAACTGATCCGCGGCCCGGCCGACAGTATGGTTCGCCTGTCAATCCTGCCCGGCGGTGCCAGCCCGGGTAGCAAGGAAGTCGTACAGGAATACCAGCGCGGTACCGTGACTTTGGAGGCTCAGGCAGCGCAGAAGAAGCCCCTGCGAACCATCGAAGACCCGGGCAAGGTCACTAAAGTTGGCATCATCGATGTGCCGAGCTTTTACCAAGACTACGACGCCCGCGCCGCCGGCAAGCAGGACTATCGCAGCACTACGCGCGATGTGGAGCGCTTGGTCAAGGAACTGCGCGCCGAGGGCATGCAAGCCCTCGTGCTGGATCTGCGCGGTAATGGCGGCGGCTTGTTGACGGAAGCGGCAGGTCTGGTGGGCCTGTTTGTCCCCGAAGGCCCCGTGGTGCAACTCCGTGAGACTGGTGGCCGTACGGAAGTGTTGGATGACCCGGAGCCAGGCGTTCTCTGGGATGGCCCGCTCACTGTACTCGTGGATCGCAGCAGTGCCTCCGCCTCCGAAATTTTCGCCGGTGCCATCCAAGACTATGGACGCGGGCTCATCCTCGGCCAGCAAACCTTCGGCAAGGGCACCGTCCAAAACATGTTCCAGCTGGACCGTTGGGCGCTGGGCCCGGATGCGGGCTTCGGCCAGCTCACCGTGACCATCGGCAAGTACTACCGCGTCTCGGGCGAAAGCACCCAGAACCGCGGTGTATCACCGGATATTGCCCTGCCCTCGTTCATCGACCCGGCCGACATGGGCGAGAGCGTCATGGACTTCGCTCTGCCTTGGGACCGCATCCCGGCAGCCAGCGCCTACCGCCCACCGGCAACGCTGCTGCAGGCAGCCGCGACAGCGCTGAACGTCGCCCATACCGCCCGCCTGACCAACGACCCTGACCTCAAGGCCTTGCAGGGCGACCTCGCGGCCGTCACGGAACTGCGTAAAGAGAAGGCGGTGTCGTTGAATCTCGCCAAGCGGAAGCTGGAGCGCGACCGCTTGGAAGCGGAGCGCCTGGCCCGGGAAAACACCCGACGTGCTGCCCATGGCGAACCCGCCCTCAAGGACGCTGAGGCCATGGCCGCTGCGGAAGCACCGGACGCGGTGCTGACGGAGGCGGTCAGGATTACCGCGGATTGGGCGGTGATGGGGGGCACGGGTGCCAACCAAGCCACACCAGGTAAACCCCGCATGGTTCACTCCCAGCCGCAGAAGCCTGCCAAAGCCAACGCTGGATGATGTGAATTTTTAGTAAATAATTAGTGTTGTAGTTGACTATAACACTACTTTTACTTACCATCGCGCCACTCTGAACGCTTTTTAGGCGCGCCCATGGTCTTTGCCAATCCCGTCCTCCCCAAGTTCTACCGCGCGTCGCTAGGCGCTCTCGCCGCACTTTGCCTCGCCGGTCTCACCGGTTGCCACGGCAAAGCCGACGACAAGCCCGCCGCAGCCCCACCGGCGCCCGTCGAGGTACAGTCGGCGGCACGGGGCGAGATGCTAGCGGTCTATTCCGGAACAGCACCCATCGAAGCCGATGGCGAGGCCGTGGTGGTAGCCAAGGTCGGCGGAGAACTCCGCCAACTGTTGGTCGAGGAAGGTGCCTATGTCCGT
>CALPVO020000183.1 GCA_943327025.2 Janthinobacterium lividum | reverse complement strand
GATGCGGACTTCAAGCAATTGCTAGGCCGCGGGCAGTTCACTTTGTTGGCGGCGGCGTAGCGACGTCAAGAATAGTTGGCGGCCAATGCGTAAGAAACTCGAACAGCGCCCGCGTTTCTTCCGCCGCTTTCGCCTTGATTCGATTGCCTGCACATTAAAACTTTCTTTAATTGAACGCTTTCAAATTAAAGCTCTCTTTAATTCACCGAAAGCAACGGCCGCCGCTCAAAATCCACTCACGCCCTAGCACTGGTACACCAGCAACAGTTCCTGCCGGGCGCCTTGGCTGAAAGTGTTCACGCCGTCCACGTGGCGGATGAGACGGGCGAAGTGGGCGTGGTGTTCGTTCGCAGCGTCGGGCGCCACGTCGGGCGCACGGCGTGGCGCGCGCGGTATCGGCAGCCCAAAGTACTGCAGCGTCATCTCCAGCCGCGAATCTTCGAAGCGCGCACGTAGCCAAATGGAGCCTTCGACGCAGTCGGCAATACGCATGGCAGCGACCAGCTCGGCGGTCACGTCGATGGCGCGGTCCACGAAGGGCCGTGCTGCGCCCACTTCGGCGGCAATGCCTTCGAGCGATTTGCGCAGCGTGCGGTTCACTTCCATTTCCTGCACGGATTCGTTGCGCGTGTCGCCGAGCTCCAGCTCGAAGGACGTACGCGCCGCCGCACCGAACCGCAGCACTTGTGTCAGCACGATAGCCACCACGGTGCTGACGGTCAGCGGGGACTCCAGGAGCGGACGCAGCAGTTCGGGCGCATTGGCATACACGCCGGGCAGCAGCGCAGAAGTCAGCCCCAGTACCACCGAAAAGCCGATGATGAAGATGCGTCGGTCGTTCAGCACACGGTTGAGAATGAGGCTCATGCCCGACACCACCATGTACACCGCGGCGTACACCACGATGGCGCCCACCACCGGTTGTGGCACCAGCGACAGCGCGATGATGATCTTCGGGACGAACGGCACGGCCAGCAGCATGAGCCCCGTGACCAAGGCCACCACACGGCAGACAGCGCCCGTGGCGTGGGCCAGGCCAACGTTCGCCGAGGAAATGCCGGTGGGCATGCCGCCGAAGAGGCCGGAAACCAAATCCCCTGCGCCACTCACCTGAATACCGCCGCTGGCTTGGCGCAAGTCCAGCTTGTGCCACAGCGGGTCCACCTGGCGCTGGATGCCCACCAGCATGCCGAGGTTGTCCACGCTCTGCACCAGCCCCATGACCAGCGCCAGCGGCACCAGCGACCAGTCGAGACGCGGGACGGCGGCGGTGATGCTTGGCCACGCCACCAACGGCGCCTGCTGCACCTGCGCCCATTCCGCTGCGCCCACCAGCCCGAACTGCACGGAAAGCAGCACGCCCACCAGCAACCCGCTGGCCAGCGCGAGCAGCTTGACGCGCTGCGTACCGAAGATGGCCACCACCACCATGGTGGCGAGCGTGGCGGTGGACACGACCAGCGCCGGCCACTGCACCACCATGGCTGCGCCAGAAATGCCGAAGGCATTACGCATGCCCGGCTGGATGATGGAGATGCCGAGCATGAGCACGGCGATGCCGCAAATCTCGGCGGGGAACAACGCACGCAAGCGACGCAGCAAACGGGCGAACACTACGCCCGTGACGCCACTGAGCATGGAGACCGCAGCTACCGCGCCGATGCCGCCTGCAGTGCCTGCCAGCACGGCGGTGGGAATGAAGAGCGGCGTTGGAATTTCCACCGCCAGCGAGCCGCTGCCGAGCGGTGGCCGCAGCACATGCAGCGCCGTGGAAACCGCCATGCCGAACACGCAGGAACTGAGGAACGCGAGAGTGACGGCGCTGGAAAGCCCAAGCTCCTGCGCCACCGCCACCGGGTAGACCAGGAATACCATCGCCAGCAAGGCATGCTGAAAACCCAGCACCAGCATGGCCGGCAGCGGCGGGCGGTCTTCCAGACCGTAGAGGAACGTGGTGTGGGGCATGGCGGACGCTATTCCTTTTGACCTTGGCTCACGCCGGCTTCGCGACCTCGGCGACCAGGCGAATACCCAAGGCCCCGCACACCTTCATGATGGTATCGAACTGCGGGTGCGACGAAGCGCGCAGCGCCTTGTAAAGCGCCTCGCGCGTAAGGCCTGAAGAACGCGCTACTTCCGACATGCCCCGCGCCCGGGCGATGGCGCCCAAGGCCTGCTGAAGCTCGGCGGGGTCGTTGTCCGCCAGCACGGCTGTCAGGTAGTGGGCGATGTCCTCGGGCGTTTCCAAGTAGTCCGCCATGTCGAACTGCGGCAGGTCGGCGATGCGAAGCTTTTCCATAGGCTTTCTCCTCGCCGAAATTGTAATCAATTGTTCACGTAACACAATCGGCGCTTACCGGAGTGGCCGCACCCCTGAGGCCACGGGCCCACTCCCCTACGCCACTATCCGGAACCGCGTGACCTTCGCGATAGGCATCACTTCGCGCTTCACACGGCGCATCTCCACGAACCCGTAGTTCGACATGGTGCGCAGCGTGCGCGAGAGATTGCCCGGCTGCCGGCCCGTGAGTTCCGCCAAGGCCGCAACGGAGCGTGGTTTGGCCTCCTCTATCAGGCGCAGCAGGGCGCGGTTTTCGTCGCTGAGCACTTCCGCCAGGGACCGCATGGAGGTGAACCAAACCTTCGGGTCCTCGGCGCGCGGCTTCAGTTCGCCACGGGCGATAGCGAGCACGCGCTCGCGGATCTCTTCTTTGGACAAGATGCCAATGGCTAAGGGTTTCATGTTCTAAAAATATCATCCGCTGATATTTTTATACAGCGTGCTTTCCCGCCGTCCCGTCCAATATTCCACTATCGCCTAGCGGCATCGGCGGTCTTGCCATCCCCAACCACCGGCGGTGCCTGGAGGTAACTCGTGAGCGCAGACACCACCACTTCGTTCAGGGAGATGCCGTCGCGGGTGGCGCGCAGTGCAGCGGAACGGTGAAGCGGTGCCGGCACGCGGACGTTGAACAAACCTCTGAAGGGCCGCTGAGGTTCCTTGCCTACGCGAAGGCAGGTCTGGAGGTAGTCGTCGACGGCAGCTTCGAACTCCTGCTGAAGGAGCTCGGGAGACGCCGCTTCGTAGGTGACCACGTCGTCGATGAACAAGATTCGGCCACGGCAAACGCGACGGGTCATATCGAGTTCGGCGGTGCCTTCGTAGTCTTTGTACTTGAGCAAATCCATGGCTGTTACCCGATGTAACCGTGTTTGCGCAGGTGGCTGACGACCGCCACGATGCATGCCCTGTCCACGGACGGTGCGGGGTGGGGCTCGTGGCAGAGAATGTAACTATTTTTTGGTTACGCAACAACCCTTGCTGCAACCTGGAAATGCTCCTCCTTTCCGGTTCGAGGACGCGCCCACCATTCGGCGCGCGTTTAGCCCAAAACTCGAAGCCCCTGCGGCGGGGCAATGTGTAATGCCTTGAACCGCCTGCTGGAAGACTGACAACCTTCGGGGAGACGCTATACAGGCCTCCCGAGACGTTTACAAAACCATAAATTTTTCTTATCTTTGTAAACCACTCATCCCCCCGCTCCTTTCAGGACGCCACCCCATGTTCAGCACCCGTTTGCGCCGCGCCCGCAAGGCAGCAGGGCTGTCCCTTCGGGACGTTGGCGCACGTATCGGGCTTTCGCACGCGGCCATCAAGAAGTACGAAGACGGCGTGGCCATGCCGGCGTCGGACATGCTGCTCGCGCTGGCACGCGCGCTGAACGTGCGTGCGGAGTACTTCTTCCGGCCGGAGCTGGTGGAACTAGAAGGCGTCGACTACCGCAAGCGCAGCACGCTGCCGAAGAAGCGTCTGGACGCCATTACCCACGAACTGCTGGACCAAGTGGAGCGGCGCCTGGAACTGGAGAACCTGTTCCCCACGCCGCCCATACAAGCATTCTCGCCAATCACCGGCTTACCTGCGGAAGTGGGGGCGCTTGAAGACATCGAGCGCGTGGCGGAGCGCGTCCGCGCTGCCTGGAAACTAGGCCTCGACCCCATCCCGGACCTTATCGACCTGCTCGAAGCCCACGGCGTTCGTGTGTTCATGGTGGACGCCGAGGCAGGCCAGAAGTTCGACGGCCTCGCGGCGCGCGTCGGAGGAGTGCCCATCGTCGTGGTGGGACGGCACTGGCCCGGTGACCGTCAGCGGTTCACGCTGGCGCATGAACTAGGCCACTTGGTATTGAACGGGCGCCTCGCCGAAGCGCTTGCTGAAGAAGCCGCCTGCAACCGTTTCGCAGGCGCCTTCCTGTTCCCGGCGGCGAGTGTGGTGCAAAAGCTGGGCAAACACCGCAACGCCGTCGAACTGCAGGAACTGGCGCTGCTGAAAGAAGAGTTCGGGCTTTCCATGAGCGGCATTTTGTTCCGCTTGCGGGACCTAGGAATTGTTTCGCCGGCATACCGCGAAGCACAGGCGAAGCTGTTCGGCATGAAGGGCTGGCACGTACGCGAGCCCGGCGCCATGTACCGAACAGAGAAGGCGCATCTCTTCGAACAATTGGTGTACCACGCCCTCGCCGAGGACTACATCGGCGAAGCGAAGGCGGCAGAGCTGCTGAACCTGAGCCTGGATGCGTTCCGACGGGTTCGCAGCATGGAAAGCGCGGAGGAGTCGCTCCGTGCTGCTGATGGTCAGTGACGCCAACATCCTGTTGGACATCGAAGTGGGAGAGCTGGTGGCGACCATGTTTCGCCTGCCCTACCGCTTCGTCGTTCCGGACGTGCTGTATGCCGAAGAGCTAGCCGCGCGCCATTCGCATTTGCTGGCGATGGGATTGACGACGATGACGCTATCCCCGGAATGCGTAGCGAGGATGGTGCCCCTGAGCCAGCGCTACCGACGCCCCAGCAGAAACGACCTGTTCGCACTGGCGCTAGCCCAAGACCAGCGATGTCCATTGCTCACAGGCGACGCAGCGCTCCGACAAGCCGCGACCGCGGAAAACGTCGACGTTCGAGGAACCATCTGGCTCATGACGGAACTGGTACGAAACCACCAAGTTTCCATTTCCGAAGCGCGCCATGCGCTGGAACGGATGCGGGCCAACGGAAGACGGCTTCCATGGGAACTGGCCGAAGAAGCGTTGGCGATGCAATAACGTCGCTTGAGTTCGGCACCCGCGGCTGCTCTGACGACATCGCGCCACTCCGCCACTATCCGGAACCGGGTGTAGATAGTCCCTACTACAACACCAAGTGCAGTAGTTTTAGGGGCGGCAGGCCCTCCCCCGTAGCGGAAGAGGGCGCGCCCTGAGCACCTACCAGTTGGCAGAAACCCAATTCGTAACGGCAGCCGGCAAGGCTTCGCTTTCAATGCCGTGCAGCCTCAGTTGGCCATAGATGGACGTAATAGCGAAAGCCTTCCGCTGCTGAACGTCCACCACCGCAAGCGCCTTGTCGTTGCCGCAGTCCGTGGCTGAACAACCCGGCGCCAACAGGAAGCCTTCAGCTGAGGTGACTGCCTGCGGCTTGCCTAGCAAACCTTCGAACGAGTCGTACTGACCGCCGAAAATCTCGCGGAACAATTCGTTTACGCCCGG
>CALPVO020000182.1 GCA_943327025.2 Janthinobacterium lividum | reverse complement strand
TGGGCGGCGTTCAATAGCTATTCCGCCACCACTTGTCTGGCTGCAGGAACGCCTTCTCAGGTTGTCGCTGCAGTGGTACCGCAACGGATGCCGGAGGGGGTGCCGCCGACGGCAACACCGACCAAGTCGCCAATCACGTCGCCAATCACGTCACCAGTCACGTCGCCAATCACGTCGCCAGTCACGTCGCCAGTCGCGTCGCCAATCACGTCGCCAGTCACGCCAGCAGCCATCGACAGCACGGCGATGCAGTCTTCGGGCTACTTGGCCTACGCCCAGTGGCTCCAAGCTCGCCCTGCCAAGGCAGAAGACTTCAAGCCTTGGGCCCGCGAATTGTTGCGGCAGTTCGATACTTGCCGCGTGTTATGTGCGGTCCGGGAAGGTCCGTGGGGTGTGGAGGGCCTTAACGAGGCGATCGAGCAGGCCCTTGCACGGCAGGGCCTCATCAACCCTGCGGGCGACTGGTACGAGGGTCGCCCGGTCATGGTGACGCGCAACGACTCTTCCATCGGCGTTGCCAACGGCGATGTGGGCCTTGTGCTGCGCTCGCCTGAAGGTGGCTGGCGCGCGTGGTTTGCGGAGGGCGACGGCGTGCGCTCCGTTGGCACTTCGCGCCTTGCCGACGTGCAGACGGCGTTCGCGCTCACCATCCACAAAAGCCAAGGCTCCGAGTTTGGGCAAGTGGTGGTAGCGCTGGGTCCCGAGCCTTCGCCGCACCTGACGCGCGAACTGCTCTATACCGCCGTTACGCGTGCCAGCCGACGCGTCACGGTGGTGGCTGGCACAGCGGCCGTGGTGGAAGCTGCCGTGGAGCGGCGCACGCTGCGGGCAGGCGGACTGGAGTTGGGTTGAGTGCGTCAACCCAAGCTTCCGGCCTGCGCCTTGACTTGACCTGCCCAGAGTGCGGGCATACGGTGCAAGCTTAAGTTTCCGTTGGTTTCGTCCGGAGTCGCCATGCGCTTTTCGCCCGCTTTCCTAGCCGTCGCTGCCGCTTGCGGTGTGTTGCCCGCCACGGCGCCCACACTCCACACCGACATTCAACAACGTGCGGCGCAAGTAGAGCCGAAGGTCATCGCCTGGCGGCACGATATTCACCAGCACCCGGAGCTGGGTAACCGCGAAACCCGCACCGCGGCGCTGGTAGCCGAGCAGTTGCGGTCGCTGAAATTCGATGAGGTGCGCACCGGGGTGGCGCATACGGGCGTGGTGGGCGTCCTGAAGGGTGGGCTTCCCGGGCCCGTGGTGGCTTTGCGTGCGGACATGGACGCGCTGCCGGTGACGGAGCCTGCAGGCTTGCCGTTCGCTTCCACGGTGCGCACGGAGTACGGCGGGCAGCAAGTAGGTGTTATGCATGCCTGCGGCCATGACGCGCATACCGCCATGCTGATGGGCACGGCGGAAGTGCTCGCCGGCATGCGTGCGAAGCTGCGCGGCACGGTGGTGTTCCTGTTTCAGCCAGCGGAAGAGGGTCCGCCACAAGGCGAGGAGGGTGGGGCTGACATGATGGTGAAGGAAGGCGTGCTGGACCGCCCGCCAGTTCAGGCCGTGTTCGGTTTGCATGTCATGCCGCGCACCTCGGGCACCTTGGCCTATCGTCACGGCGGGGCCATGGCCGGTGCGCGCATGTTCCGTATCAAGGTGAAAGGCCAGCAGACCCATGGCGCCATGCCTTGGGCGGGCAAGGACCCGGTCATCACCGCCGCGCAAATTGTCACGGCGCTGCAGTTCATTCCCTCGCGACAAGTGGATCTCACCAAGGGCCCTGCGCTCATCAGTGTCGGTTCCGTGCATGGCGGCATTCGTAGCAACATCATTCCGGACGAAGTGGTGCTGGAAGGCACCATCCGCAGCTTGGACCCGGCGCAGATGGTCGATATGGCGCAGCGTTTGGAGCGCACCGCGACCAACATCGCGGCAGCCTCCGGGCTCACAGCCGAGGTGCAGGTCTACGGCGGCGCACCGGTCACTTTCAACGACCCGGCGTTAGTGGACCGCATGCTGCCCTCGCTACGTCGCCCGGAAGTGGGTGCCACGGCGGTGAAGGAAGCAGTGCCGGGTTTGGTGGCGGAAGACTTCGCCGTCTATCAGGAAAAAGTGCCGGGGTTCTTCTTTTTCCTGGGCGTGAACCCTCCAGGCTTGAGCGAAGCCGATGCCGCGGCCAACCACTCGCCCTTGTTCAAAGTGGACGACGCCGCGCTGAAGGTGGGAGTGGCCGCGCTGGCGACAGTGGCGGTGGACTACCTGAGCGGGAAGTAGCTCGCCGGGTTCAGTAGGGTGCGTGTCCCTTGCCGCCTGATTCCCCAGCGCCTGTCAGGTTCACACGGTCGCGCCCTCAGTCGCTGTCTGGCTCCAGCGCTGCTGCGCGTGCCAGTTCTCGCCGGATGGCTTCTTCGCGAGCGTCGTCGATGGCCATGACGATCCCTTCCACGTCCGCCGCTGTTTCATCTTTCACGAACACGCCGGTCAACGGCGTTTCGGGGAGCAGCAAACCTTGCTCGAACAGCGCCCACATCTCGTTGGCGTAGTCCGTTGCCAGGAGTTCCGGCGCGCAGCGGCCGAGCGTTTCGGTGATGTTGCCCACATCTCGTTGGAGCATTGCGAGTGCATTGTTGTTGGCGGCAGCATTCACTGCCTGCGGCAGGTCGATGATGACGGGGCCTTCGGGGCCCACCAACACGTTGAACTCGGACAGGTCGCCGTGGATGAGGCCGACGCAAAGCATGCGTACGACCTGACGAATGAGAAACGCGTGGAACTCGCGGGCCTGTTCCGGCGCTAGATCCACTTCGCCGAGGCGCGGGGCCGAGTGGCCTTCCGCGTCCGTGACCAACTCCATGAGCAGCACGCCGCTGAAGAAGCCGAAAGGCTGCGGCACGCGTACACCGGCGGCAACGAGCTGATAGAGCGCGTCTACCTCGGTGTTCTTCCAGGCGGATTCTTGTTCCTTGCGGCCGTAGCTGGTGCTCTTGGCCATGGCGCGGGCCTGACGGCTGCCGCGCACTTTGCGACCTTCCTGGTACTGCGCGCGTGCCTGGAAGCTGCGGGTGCCCATGTCCTTGTAGACCTTGGCGCAGCGCACTTCCTTGTCGCAGCGGACCACGTAAACGGAAGCTTCCTTGCCGCTTTTCAGCTGGCGACGCACCTCGTCGATGATGCCGTCATCGAGGAGAACTTGGAGGGCTTCGGGGATACGCATGAGGGGTGGAAGACAAAAGTGGTCGGGATGACAGGATTTGAACCTGCGACACCTACGTCCCGAACGTAGTGCTCTACCAGGCTGAGCTACATCCCGACTGGGCTTACGTATTGCGGATAACCGCGAACCGTGCGAGAGACAACAGCGCTTCTTTGTAGGGGGACCCGGGGAGACCCTCCAGCGCAGCTGAGGCCCGCAGTGCCTCGTCTTCAGCGAGCCTCGCAGTATAGGTCAGACCGCCAGTTGATTCAATCGTGGCGGTGATTTCATCCAGATACTCGAGACCGCCGAATTCGATGGCTTGGCGGATGAGTGCTTGCTGGGCCGGCGTGGCATGGCGTAGGGCATGAATCAACGGCAGGGTCGGTTTGCCTTCCGCGAGGTCATCGCCGAGGTTCTTGCCGCGCTCAACCACGTCGCTGCGGTAGTCCAGTGCGTCGTCGACCAACTGGAACGCGTTGCCCAAATGCTTGCCGTAGGTGGCCAGCGCGCTGCATACCGCGGGGGTAGCGCCAGCCAGTACGCCGGCCACTTCGCCGCCAGCCTCGAAGAGGCGGGCGGTCTTGCGGTAAATGACTTCGAAATAGCGCTCTTCGGTGGTGTCTGGGTCGCGCAGGTTCATGAGCTGCAGCACTTCGCCGGCGGCGATGGTGTTGGTGGCATCGGCCAGAATGGCCATGATGGCCATGCGGTCCAACTTCACCATCATCTGGAAGGCGCGGCTGTAAAGGAAATCGCCGACCAGTACGCTGGCGGTGCTGCCGAACACCTCGTTGGCGGTGTCGCGGCCGCGGCGCTGGCTACTCTCGTCCACCACGTCGTCATGGAGCAGGGTGGCGGTGTGGATGAACTCGACCAGTGCCGCGGCGCTGGCATGGTTCTGGCCCGTGTAACCAGCCGCCCGGGCCGCCAGGACCACCAGCAGGGGGCGCAGGCGCTTGCCACCGGCACCGATGATGTATTCGGCTATGCTGTTGACCAGCACCACATCCGAGGCCAATTCGGTGCGAATGGCATGGTCGACAGCGGCCAAATCCTCCCGGACCGGGGCACGGATGGCCGCCAAAAGGGTGGCTGGGTCCACCGGGCCGCTTCCTTGTGCCTCGGGTTGCTGGATGGGGTGGGGGACGGCGTTCACCTCCCCATCTTAGCAATCCCGGGGCGGCAGCCCAACCCCGGACTAGACCGCATTTGACCCAAGGGCTTGTTCCGATTAAAATTCCGGGCTCTTTCCGGGGCTTCCCTTTGGGGTTGGCCTCTTGTCAATGTTTCGCACCAAGGTTCAAGCACATGTTTGCGGTCATCAACACGGGCGGTAAGCAGTACCGCGTCAGCGAGGGTACGGTCGTTCGCATCGAGAAACTCGAGGCGGAGGCTGGTGCCACGGTCGAATTCGACCAGGTTCTCCTCGTGGGCGCTGGCGCCGACATCAAGGTCGGCAAGCCGCTCGTTGCTGGCGCCAAGGTCACGGCCACCGTGGAAGCCCACGGCAAGGCGGACAAGGTCGTCATCGTCAAGTTCCGTCGCCGCAAGCACTACAAGCGCGAGAAGGGTCACCGCCAGCAGTACACGCTGATCAAGGTCACCGGCATCTCGGCCTAAATTCTGCTGCGAGCCCGGTGGCTAAAGGCTGCCGGGGTTGCGGTTCGGTTTTCCAGTTTTCATGTTTTGTAAGGTGTAACAAGCCATGGCACATAAAAAGGCAGGCGGCAGTACCAAGAACGGCCGCGAGTCGCACAGCAAGCGTCTGGGCGTGAAGAAGTTCGGCGGCGAACACGTGCTCGCCGGCAACATCCTCATCCGCCAGCGCGGCACCCTGTACAAGGCCGGCCGCAATGTCGGTATCGGCACGGACCACACCTTGTTTGCTCTCATCGAGGGCAAGGTGGCGTTCCAGAAGAAGGGCCCTGAACAGCGCACCTTCGTCAGCATCGAGCCGCTGGCTGCCTGAGGCAGCTTCAGCAGTTCGCTGCCCGTAGAACCCCGGCCTCGGCCGGGGTTTTGCTTTCCGGAGACTGAAAAATGAAATTCGTCGACGAAGCCTTGGTGAAAGTGTCGGCCGGTGCCGGTGGGCGCGGCTGCCTCAGTTTCCGTCGCGAAAAGTTCATCCCTTTCGGTGGCCCAGACGGCGGTGACGGCGGGCACGGCGGCGACGTCTACCTGCGCGCCGCGGAAGGCGTGAACACGCTGGCAGACTTCCGCATCTCGAAAATCTACAAGGCCCGCAACGGCGAAGCTGGTACCTCCAACGACTGCTCTGGCCCCGCCGGTGATGACCTCTACGTGACGGTGCCGGTGGGCACGACGGTGACGGACGAGGACACCCAGGAAGTGCTCGGCGACCTTTCCAAAGAAGGCG
>CALPVO020000181.1 GCA_943327025.2 Janthinobacterium lividum | reverse complement strand
GGCATGAGCGAACGTGCCATCGCGCAAGCGTTCGCGCAGGCGCGCACGGATGGCGCGCTGCTGCTCATCGACGAAGCAGACAGCTTCCTGCAGGAACGTCGCAAGGCGGAGCGTTCGTGGGAAGTCACGCTGGTGAACGAAATGCTCACGCAGATAGAGTCCTTCGAGGGCTTGCTGGTGGTGTCCACCAACCTCATCGACGGCTTCGACCAGGCGGCGCTGCGCCGCTTCGACGCCAAAGTGCCCTTCGGGTACTTGCTGCCGGGGCAGGTAGAGGCCTTGCTCCAGCGGCACCTGCGAGCGCTGGGTTTTGAAGCGGCGGCAGAAGCGAGCGCTGGCGGCGCTGTGGTTGGTGGTGTCGGCGATGGTGGCTTCTCTCTCGCCGCACGGCGTCTGCGGGCACTGCCGAATGTCACGCCCGGCGACTTCGCCGCCGTGGCGCGTCGCCACCGCTTCGCAGCGTTCAAGGATGCGGCTGGGTTCGTGGCGGCCGTGGAAGAGGAATGCGCGCTGAAGAAGGATGGCTTGAAGCGCGCGATTGGGTTTACGGGGTAGGGCGTTCCGGCTTCGCAACTGCCCTTTTAGGCCGGCATGTCGTACGCGGCCGCTGCTTGCCGCAGCTTCGTGGCCACTTCTTCGCGCAGGCTGGCCGGCTCCAGTACTTCTATCTCTGGTCCGTGGCTAAGCAGCCACATCATGAAATGGTCACTGCGGATGACGTCTGCCTCGATGAGCTTCCGGCTGGTGCCTGGAATATCCGTCAGCGTTTGGTTGGAAGCCAGTTTGGTTTCGTCGAGGCGCTTCCAGACATTTTTTTCCGCTACTGCGCGGAACCTTAGCGGGGTTTTTCCATAGGCGAACTGGGCGCCACCTTCGCTCAAAAACTCCTTCAATCTGAAGGAGGGTAATGAGCGGATAGAAAATTCCGTCACGTCTAAAGACAGAAAGCGGTCGAGGCGGTAGTGTTTGTAGGGTTGGCTACCGAGCTCCTGGCTTGGGTCGGTCATCACCACGTAAAGCAGGTTGCCGGTTTGCCACAGTCCGCGGGGCTCCAGAACTACTTCCTTGGCGTCGTCTTCGCCCAGTTTCTTGTAGTCGCCGCGAATTTGAAGATCCCGCAGGAGCGCCGTCTGCAGGTTCGGCAGGATGTCGGCGTTGTTCAGCGCCGGGGCCTGCAGAGCAAAGCCCTCTGGCACTATCTGTACTTTCTCGGCCCAGGCAGCTTTCTTTTCTGTGCTCCGGCGTTCTGTCAGGCGGTCTTTCGCTTTTTTTCGCACGACCGCCAGTGCTGTGTTCACTTCGGGCGGCAGCAATTTTTCTGCCAGCTGGTCGATGAGGTGGAATGCCAGGGCATTGTCCGTGCGCATCATGCGAACCATCGTGAGGTTCTTGTCTGGCGCCTGCTGCCACACCATCTTCGATTTCAGTCCGTCATGGGACTTTCCGGGGACGGTTACCGCGAAGCCTTCCTCCAACAAGAACTGCAGATCCCGTTCGGTCGTCTTCAGCGTGACGTCGAACTCGTGGGACAGTTCTTCGTTCAGCTGCGTCTTCGTCTTGCCCTCGCCGGGCGGCGGCAGAATATCCAGCAACCGCCACACGCGGCGCAGATGGTCGGAGATAGCTGCCTTGGGCATGGGGTACCTGAAGCTGAAGTAAGTGAGCGCTGATCTTGTAAGTAGTGGGCCTAACCCGGTTCCGGCCCGTAGCCGAACCCCGAGCTCTTCGACTTCCGCAGGCTTTGCTTCTGCGCACGCGGAGTGGCGGCATAGCCCGTGACAATATACTTGCCGGCTACGACTACTTTCACGTTACGCAGGCGCTCGGCCTGACGAATTTCCGCGCGATAGTCCTCCAGCAGGGCGCGTGACCCACGCTCGAGTTCTTCGCCGTGGCCTTCCGCCAGCCAGTGCTGCAGTTTCACGACTTTACGCTTGCACTGCACGATGAGCCAACTGACATCCTTGTTGGTGAGCAGGTAGGCGCCATCGCCGACGTCCGTGCCGTAGCGGATGATGAACTCCACATCGCCCTGGGCCAGCCCGCGCTGGGTCTTACGCGCCAGCCCGTGCTTGGTATATTCGAGCGGTTCTTGGTGGAAGCCTTCCATGTTCAGCCCTCCAGCAGGTCGCGGGTTTCCGCGTGCAGGCGGGTGAGGCGGTTGTTCACTGCCAGCACGCCGACCACGTCTCGTAGCGAATTTGCCTGCACGTGGGTGCGCAGGTCTTCGCGGCTACCGTCCAGCGGCAGCTTGGGCCCCCACGCCACGGAGACGATGCACACCAACTCCACGCCGGGGCAGCGGATGAGGTGGGCGCGCAGGGCCGCCATGACGGCCTTCGCGCCGTGACGCTTGTCGGCGCCGGGATGCGAGATGATGGCGACGACCACCGGGGCACACGGCGCCGGGTAGCCGCCCGGCGCGGCATTGCCCGGGATGACCACGATGGGCACGGCGCCGTATTCGCCATGGCCGTAGCTGCCCTCCTCGGGGAGGCGGTCCACGGCGCGCTGCAGGCCGGTTTCCCGGGCCATGTTTTCGAGCTGGCCGAGGAAGCTGTCGAGAGCATGTTCCAGCTCCGGGCGGCAGTTGAGTTGGGCGGGGCGGCGGTTCAGGATGGGCATGGGTAGGGTCCTTTTGGCGGCAGCGGCTTAGGTAACCATTGAACCAAATGGAGTGGACAGGATATGTCCATATTGGGCCGCCAAAAGGCGTCATCTAGACATATTCTGTCCCATGCTTCGGCGATACTTTGGTGAAGGAGTACCCATGACCGAAAGCACCTCCAGCCACACGCACCTCTCCGCTGTTCACGGCGACATCACCCGCCAGCCGGACTGCGACTGCATCGTCAACGCGGCCAAGCGCACGCTTGGGCCCGGCGGTGGCGTCTGTGGGGCCATCCACGCCGTGGCCGGCACGGAACTCGCCCGCTATTGCGCGCTGCTGGGCCCGGTGCCGGTTGCCAGCGCGTTGCTCACACCAGGCTTCGGCTTGCCCAACCGTTACGTCATCCATACCGTGGGTCCGCGGTTCGACTTCGACGCGGACCCGCACCGCCTGCTGGAGCTCGCCATGGTGAACACGCTGGCGGTGGCAGATGCTGCCGGTGTCCGCCGCATCGCCGTGCCCGCCGTTTCCATGGGCACCTACCGCTTTCCCGCACGCGAGGGGGCCGAGCGGCTCACCAGCATCGCCAGGAAAATGCGGCCGGGCTTCCAGTCGCTGGAAGAGGTGCGGTTCGTGCTCTACGAGCCGGACGTGTACGCAGCCTTCGCGGAGGCACTCGCGTGCCCGGCATGACCCGCAATCTGAAGCGCAAAGAACTCAGCCGCACCAAGCTCGAGCTGTTCTGCAACTGTGCTCGGTGTTTCTACGACGACGTGGCGCTGGGTTTGAAGCGCCCGTCATCGCCGCCGTTCACGCTGAACATCGCCGTGGATGAACTGCTGAAGCGCGAGTTTGACGTTCACCGCGCGGCCGGCACGCCGCACCCTTTGTGTGCAGCGGGGCCCGCGCTCGCGGGCGTGGTGCCGTTCCCGCACGCGGAGATGGATGCGTGGCGCTATAACTTCACTGGCGTGCGCTGGAAGCACCCTGGCAACGGCTGGACGCTCTACGGCGCCGTCGACGATGTATGGGTGCAGCCAGACGGCACGTTGCTGGTGGTGGACTACAAGGCCACTTCGCGTGCGGAGGCGGTGTCTACGGCTGGCCTGTACGACTCGTACCGCCGTCAGGCCGAGGTGTACCAGTTCCTGCTGGCCGGGAAAGGGCTACGGGTTTCGGATACCGCGTGGTTTGTTTACGCGAATGGCGACAAAACCCGCGCGGCTTTCGGCGGCGAGCTGAAGTTCCGCATGAACCTAGTGCCGTACGTTGGGGACCGCAGTTGGGTGCAGGGGAAGTTCGAGCAGGCTGTTGCTTGCGCCGAGGGCACGGAGCGGCCGTCGGCGGCGGACGGGTGCGAGTGGTGTGCCTATGTGGAGCGGCGGGGGAGTGGGGACGGTTCGCAGTAGACCCGCGAAATTTTGTCTCTATACAAGCCCTAGTCGGCGACTAAGGTGTCTCGATGGCTGCTTTGTTGCCTTCCTCTCGGTCCAGCAGTTCACGGCTTTCCTTTAATACGCGCGCGGCGTCCCGCCGCAGCCATTCGATCTCGGACTCGGTCAACATTCTCGGCGCGGTTGAGAAAACGTGCTTCTGCGAAAGTGAGGCAGTCGGTGCCGTATCCGAACCGCCATCGCCACCAGTCGTCGAGCGATCCATGCTTGCTCCTGAGTTTTTCCAATGTGGCCGAGTCGAGACGGAGCGTTGACGAATCTGCACGGCCCGTGAGGGCTGAGCAACCGATGACGTAGCCGCCACTCGCTTCGATGAAGCCTCGCAAGTTCGCGAGCGTGCCGCCCATACCAACGAAGTCGTCAACTAGCCAATATCTTGCTCCTGTCTGGACTTTTCCGTCAAACATGGCGGGATGTGCCAGACGGTGCCATCCGTCTGAGCCGGTATGCCCTGCGAGATTGATTTGAACGATGGAAGTTTCTACCGCCTTACCTGTCGCGCTCGCGAGGTATTGGGCCAGAACGGTGGGTAGGACATTGTGTCCTGCACTTTCAATCGCGATGACGGGAAGCAGGATGCACTCTCCTGCAGTACCGATAGTGAGTTCCGCTTTCGATTTCCATTGCCCCTGAAATCCTTGCACCAATTGGTGGGCGGATTTTGTTCGCCCGCCTTTTGCTTCGAATCGAAGCGGGTTGCCGGTCAGTTCGGTTAGTGGCACCAAAATTTCGCACGGAGGGAAATTTAACGACGGTGAGCGGCGGATTCGCATGACCAAGAATTCTGGCCAGCTTGGAAATTTCTGGCTCTCAGAAATCGGTGCGCGAATGCATCATTTATCCGGGTCGCTTCGCTCAGGCGTCGAGAAATAGTTACTCGATGGCAATTAGTCAGCGGCCAGCCCTCACCCCCAACAAGGCCTCCGCCAACTCCGGGATGTCGTCTGGCCAGTATTCCGGCGGGCGGGGGTGTTGGGTGCCGCTGCCTTGAACGGGGCGGCAGGCGAGTACCTGCGTGGTCCAGCGCGCAGGCCAGGCTTGGCGTCCGTACGCCGCGCCAAGCAGTGCACCGGCAATGGCGCCATTGGTGTCTGTGTCGCCACCGCAGCCGACCACCTGCACCAAGCCCTCTGCGGCCGATGGCGCGTGCAACAAGGCGTGGAACGCCGCCTGCAGGGCTGTGAGCACCCAGCCCATCTGCCGCATGAAGTCCTCAGGTAATTCGCCGCGAGCGGCGGCTTCCAGTCTGGCAACGACGGCTTCCACTGCTTCGGCAGTACCTGCCATGCCGCCGGCCTCGAGGGCGTTGCCAGTTTCGCGCGCAGCGGCCATTGCCGCGGCGTGCATCTCCTGTGGCGTGGCGCCAGCGATGCCGGCATGGAGCGCCACTACATAAGCGGCGTTCGCCACCACGCACACCGGGTTTGGGTGGGACAGCAACGCGTCTTCCGCAGCCCAGGCCGCGGCTTGGTCGGCGTTGGCAGCCGCGATGGC
>CALPVO020000180.1 GCA_943327025.2 Janthinobacterium lividum | reverse complement strand
TTGGGTGACTTCATCGAGGACACCTCGGTGCAAAGCCCGCTGGAGGCCGCCACCGGCGAAAGCCTGCGCGAGACCACGCACTCCGTACTCGCCCAGCTCACGCCCCGCGAAGCCAAGGTGCTGCGCATGCGCTTCGGCATCGACATGAACACCGACCACACTCTCGAAGAGGTCGGCAAGCAGTTCGATGTGACGCGCGAGCGCATTCGCCAGATCGAAGCAAAGGCGCTGCGCAAGCTGCGTCACCCGAGCCGCAGCGAACAGCTGCGCAGCTTCCTGCAGGAAGATTAAAGACGGGCTGCGCGTGCGGCTTCGGCCACACTCGCGCCTCGCTTTACGAACCAGCCCGGCTCTCGCCGGGCTTTTTCTTTTGGCGCCTGCGTTTCGCGAAACCGCAACGAACGTGGCACAGACTGCTCACCGACCCTCACTGGCGGTGCGCTCTGGCGGTGCTAATCTTCAGGCAGTTGGCTCCGGGTGGAGCCACCTAGCGCAGTGCTAAAGCCCACCGCGCCCCTACGCAGGGCGCCACGCAGGAACGAACCCATGCCCACGCCCTTTTCCCGTCGCCAATTCGTAGCCACCGCAGCCGCTGCGGCTACCCTGCCAGGGCTTGCTCAGGCGGCCGCCCGCCAGCACGCACCCGACGGCGTTTTCCAGCATGGCGTGGCCAGCGGCGACCCCTTGGCCGACCGCGTGCTGCTGTGGACGCGCATCAGTGGCGCCAGCGACACCGTGGACGTCCGTTGGCGGATAGCGCGGGACCCGGGCTTGCGCTACGTGCTGGCCAGTGGCCGCACCCGCACTAGCGCCGAGCGCGACTTCACCGTGAAGGTAGACGCCTCCGGCCTCCTGCCCGGTGTCACGTACTACTATCAGTTCAGTGCTCGCGGCGCGCATTCGCCCGTGGGTCGCACCAAGACGCTGCCCGCGCTTGGCATGAACCATGCGCGTCTGGCGTTTGCCTCTTGTTCGAACTATCCCTACGGCCTATTCAATGCCTATGCGCTCATTGCGCGGCGGCATGACCTGGACTGCGTACTGCATCTGGGCGACTACCAGTACGAGTACGCGAACGAGGAATATGGCGATGGCCGCCCGCTGAACCGCGTGCCGCGGCCGGACCGCGAGACCGTGACGCTGGCGGACTACCGTGAGCGCCATGCTTGCTACAAAGGCGATAAAGACCTGCAGGAAGCCCATCGGCAACACCCGTGGATCTGCGTCTGGGACGACCACGAGAGCACCAACGACTCCTGGGTAGGCGGTGCAGAAAACCACACACCCGCCACCGAAGGGGACTGGTTCGTTCGCAAGGCCGCGTCCGTCCGTGCTTACCGGGAATGGATGCCCGTGCGCGACGCAGCAGATTGGCTCGCCGTAGGCGATAGCGCCCTGTCGGGCGCCATTCGCGGTGCCGCCGGCAGTGGCCGTATCGAGCCGCTATTCCGTTCGTTCCATTTCGGGGGCCTCGCGGACCTCATCATGCTCGACACCCGCCTCTACGGGCGCGACGACGCTGCCCACGACCCCAGTGGCAAGAAGTACACGGGCGTTGCCGCAGACGACCCCACCATCAACAACCCGCGCCGGTCATTGCTGGGCTTCGACCAAGAGGCTTGGGCTTACGGCGAACTGGCCCGCTCGAAGCGGCGCGGCAGCACCTGGCAGGTGCTCGGGCAACAAGTGATGATGGCGCAGCTTTCCGGTGACCACGGCGCCACCTTCCAGAACCGCGACCAATGGGACGGCTACAAGGCCACGCGTGACCGGCTGTACACCGCTAATGCCCAACGCGACGTCCGCAACCTGGTGGTGCTCACGGGTGACATTCATAGTAGTTGGAGCAACGACCTGGCGCTGAACCCGTGGGATGGCAGCTACGACGCCGCTACCGGCAAAGGCGTGGTGGGTGTGGAGTTCGCCACGCCGGGCATCACTTCACCGGGCAGCGGGCCGGCGGAAGCCGCGGAGCGCACGGCGTTATTGGCCAAAAATGCCCCGCACATGCGCTATGTAGAGATGACGCAGCGTGGCTATGGTGTGCTGGACCTCACCCGGGAGCGGGTGCAGGGCGAGTTCTGGCATGTGGACACGGTAGACCGTTACAGCCGCAACGAACGGCTGGCGAGCGCCATGTATACCCAGCGCGACCGCCCGGGCCTGATGGCCGCGAGCGGCGCGAGTAAGCCGAAGGTGGCAGCGGACCCGGCGCCCTGAGGCGCTCTAGCAGGAGCAAGCTTGCTCGCGACCGTCGGGAGCACGCTCCCGACGAATCAGCAATGCTCAGTCGTCGTTAGCAGCTTCGCCAGCGGCGGCAGCACCGCGCCAGAAGCCAGCGCAATCTTCCAGCAGGCTCGGCAGTTCGTCGACCAAGCCCTTGCGCTCTTCACCACCGGCCTCGTCACCGGCCAAGCGCTCAATCAGCTTCAGGTCTTCGTCGCCGCCCTCATTGGCCACCCAGGTTTGCCAGGCGTCTTCACGCAAGGACATGCCGGCAATAAAGCCCATGGCCCAGCCGATGCCGAGCTGCCCCGCCATCTCTTCCGAATCTGGGTCGTCGCCATCCGGCTCGACGATGAGCGGTTCGATCTGCTCTTCGGCCGATACGGCCTCAGCCAATTCGGCGTACATGCGCCCAATGAGCCCGGTGATGCGGCCATGCTGGTCGGGCGAGGCCCACACCGGCGCGGCGCCGACGCCGGGGTCATCGCTCCATACGTAAGGCAGCGCCTCACCCAGCGTGACCGATTCGGGGCCCACGGCCAGCGCACACAGGAAGCCGTCGAGCGTCTCGATGTCCATGGCGGTTTCGGGCACGGCCTCGGAAACGAGAAACTCGGCAAGCTCCAGCAATTCGTCGTCGCTGAGCGGGTTCTGGGTGGCGCTGTTCATGGTCAAACTCCGGAAAGATGCGCCATTGTCCCCTAAAACCGTGGGTAGCGGGGGTGCGGCAGCAAACGACCGGCGCGCTTGCCCCTAAGCGTGCGCCCCGGTAGCGTTCACGTATGAACTCGCAAAACAGCCTCGGCCTGAACCGCAGCCTCGGCCTGGTGGCAGGCATCTGCATCAATGTAGCCAACACCATCGGCACCGGCGTATTCCTGAAAGCGCGCGTGATGACGTGCAACGTCGGCGAACCCTGGTGGGTCATGGTGGTGTGGCTGGCTGCGGGTCTGCTATCGCTTGCCGGTGCGTTCTGCTACGCGGAACTCGCCGCCATGCTGCCCTCTGCGGGCGGCGAATTCGTGTTCCTGCGCCGCGCCTACGGCCGGCTTACCAGCTACCTGTTCGGCTGGACAGTGTTCAGCATCATGCGTACCGGCTCGCAAGCGGCGCTTTCGGTGGGCTTCGCCATTTTCATGAACGTGGCGAGCGGCGGCGCACTGGATGCCACACTGTTCACGCTGCCCATTGGCGATGGCATCGCCGTCAGCGGCCTCAGCACCGTCGCGCTCACGGCGCTGTGGAGCGTAGCGCTGGTGAACACCGCTTCCGTCGGCGCCAACGGTAACGCGGCCACAGTGCTAACGGTACTGAAGGTAGTGATGGTGTTGTCGGTAGGCGTGGGTGCCTTCCTGCTGGGGCCCGGCGACCCGGCGCATTTTCTGCAGAGTGGTAGTGGCGGTAGCTGCGAAGGCGTCTCTGCCAGTGCCATGGGCGGCATCGCCGGGTTCGGCGCTGCCATGCTAGGCGCCTTGTGGGCGTATGACGGGTGGAACAACGTGGCGCCGCTCTGTGGCGAAGCCAAAGACCCGCAGCGCACGCTACCCCGCATGTTCATCTACGGCATGCTGGTGGTGTTGGTGCTGTACCTGCTGCTGAACTTCGCTTATTTCTGGGTGCTATCGCCTACGCAGATTGCTTCGGTCTCGCCAACGTCTTCGGTAGCCGCGCTGGCCATGAGCACCTTCGCCGGCCCCGTGGCGGTTACGTTCATCGCCGCGGCGCTCATGGTGTCTTCGCTCAGTTCATTGCACGCCAGCGTGCTGGCGAATTCGCGCGTGCCTTTTGCGATGGCACGCGAAGGCCTGTTCTTCCGCAGCCTTGGCACACTGTCGCCGCGCACGCGCGTGCCGGTGCGGGCCGTGTTAGCGCAGGCGTGCTGGGCTAGCGTTCTCACGCTTTCCGGCACCTACGACCAGCTCACGGACTCCGTCGTATTCGCTTCGTGCGGCTTCTATGCACTGGCCGCCAGTGCCGTCATCGTGCTGCGCAAGCGCGAACCCGACCTGCACCGCCCCTTCCGCACTTGGGGTTACCCCTGGCTCCCCGGCATATTCATCGTCGTGTCCGCAGCATTGCTGGTGAATGCGCTCTATGCCACGCCGCGCCAGGCACTGACAGGCATGGCCATCATCCTCGCGGGCCTGCCGTTCTACTGGTACTGGTCGCGGCAGTTGCCTGCAGAAAGCAAATGAGCAGAGTGCGTGTAGGAGGAAGCTTGCTCCCGACTATCGGCAGCAAGCTGTCTCCGACAAAGAGCCTACTGCCTGTGGCAGCGAGCATGCTCCGGACACTTCTTTTGGGAGCGAGCTGGCTCGCGACAGCGTCTTTCGCTGCACCACCGCAAGCGCCCACTGGCCTTGGTCCGCTGCGTATCGGCATGAGCCTGGAAGAACTCCGCGCCGCCACACCCGGCGTGGAGTGGACTGCTGGGCGACCCTTGAAGTACAGCCAAAAGCCCACTGAATTCACGGCCAGCGGCGTACTGCTCGCCGAGCGGCCTTTCGTGGTGAAGGTGTCCTCTCGCCACCATGGCTTTTACAGCCTGGAACTGGACCATGCCTACGCCGCTCCTGATGCGGACGACTGCGAGCAGACTGCGCGAGCGGTCTTCGCCTTCGTAGAGCCACAAACTGGCCCCATGCGACCACCCGGCGAAATGATTCGGGGAGAGGAAGGGGAAGCCATGGGTGCGTGGTCCACGGTCAAACTAAGCCAAGTGCTAAAGGAAGAAGAGTTCAAGCCCATTAGTCGAGCCAAACTGAAAGGCAGAAAGCCCGCACGGCGCTGGCTACGAGCGACTACCCGCGAGAGTGCTGCTGCTCACGCCAATCCGTTCATCGAACTCGAGACAATCCCCGGCCACGCAGAGGCCACGTTTTCCATGGACTACCAGCGTAGTGACAACGAAGATACTTGCCGCATACGACTAGAGGCCCAACGCGCGCCCACCCCACCGCCTCTGCAACAACTCCCCGCCACTGCATTGAAGGCGGCGCAAACTCCCAGCATTTCCCGTCGCCACTTCGAGCAATCGCGCCTCGCCATCAGCGTCCTGCTGCCGGCGAGTGGCGTCGAAGTCAATGTGCAGTGCCGCGTAGACCGCGACTACGGCAGGACACGCGATTGCCGACTGAGTGAATTGGACGTGGGACGTAAAATCATTCCGGGTCTGGCCTCTAGCGTTACCTACGTCACGCTCATCAGTACCCCAAACAACAACGCCATCATCACGAACGGGCCGCCGCCACCACCGCCGCCGCCCCTAACCCCCGAGGCACTTACCGCCAAAGTCCACTCGACCGCCCTACGGCTGGCGCGCGCTTACCAGTTCGACAT
>CALPVO020000179.1 GCA_943327025.2 Janthinobacterium lividum | reverse complement strand
GGAACTGCAACACACGCGACAGCACGGTAACCGGCAGTTTCTGCGGGTCCGTAGTGGCCAGCAGAAACTTCACATGCGGTGGAGGTTCTTCCAGCGTCTTCAGCAACGCATTGAAGGAATGCGTCGAGAGCATGTGGACTTCGTCGATGAGGTAGACCTTGTAGCGCCCACGAGTAGGCGCGTACTGCACGTTCTCAAGGAGTTCGCGGGTATCTTCCACTTTGGTACGCGACGCCGCGTCAACTTCGATGAGGTCCACGAAGCGGCCCTCGTCAATCTCGCGACAGGCCGAGCATTCGCCGCACGGCGTGGAGGAAACGCCACGATCGCAGTTGAGGCTCTTCGCGAGGATGCGCGACACCGTGGTCTTGCCAACGCCACGGGTACCCGTGAACAGGAAAGCATGGTGCACACGGTTGTGGTCGAGGGCATGCATCAAGGCACGCAGCACGTGCTCTTGGCCGACCATCTCGGCAAAATTCTTGGGGCGCCACTTACGCGCCAGGACGAGGTAACTCATGGGCTCGGCGTCCTGTATCGGCGGAGGCGACCCGCGCCGGCGACCCCCCGGCACCCGGTATCGCCGTTACCGTTGCTCCCTTCCGGGCCTGGCGGGGTTCACGGTTGACCGTCGCGGAGGAACCGACGCGGGCCACCATGGACCGCAAACGACCCCGGAGCGCGCGCTGACGACACCCCGGGAAAAAGTGGCGGAGAGGGTGGGATTCGAACCCACGTATACCCTTGCGGGCATAACTGGAATTCCAGTCCAGCGCCTTCGACCACTCGGCCACCTCTCCGGCGGGCGCAAGGTTACTAGGTCAGGCCGTCAGGGGCAAACTTTCCGACAACAATTCCCGCCAGCGGCCAAGGGAGGGCAAGTGCTGGAAACGCGACGAAGCAACCACCCCGGCGCCAGAACCCCGAACAAACCTGCGAGATTTCTGCTTATTTCTTTTTCTTGGCGGCCGTCGGACGGGGCCGACCGGGGTAATACGTGGGCGGCTGGTCTAGGCACGGTTCGCCCGCCGCGCGCTTGCGCTCGGCGGCGTCGAGAACGGGAATCTTCAGCGCTCCGCGTGCACTGGGCGAGTCGAGCCCGGCCGGCACCTGCAGCGCCGGGACTTCGGAGGCCGCTTCGTACGCCTGCGCATCGCGGCAGGTATCCACGCTCGGGGTAATTCCCAGCTTGGAGGTGAGCCCGCAACCGGCGAGCAAGGGCAAGGCGCAAGCGGCAGCAACCAGCCAGCGGAACGAACGAAGCACGGGGGGAAGGGTCATGGGATACCTGCGGCTCGCATCGCCTCACGGACGACTGCATGATGCTGGGGGGAAAGCGGCGTCAATGGCAAGCGCAGACCGCCGGGAATGTGCCCGAGTTCCGCTACCGCCCATTTCACGGGGATGGGGTTCGACTCAGTGAACAGGGCCCGGTGCAGACCCTGGAGGCGATCGTCGATGGCCTCCGCCTGCTCCAGACGGCCTGCCAGAGCGTGGGTGCACATCTCATGCACCAAGGCGGGCGCCACATTGGCAGTGACCGAAATGAGCCCACGCGCACCGGCAGCGATGGACTGCACCGCGATGGGGTCCTCGCCGCTGTAGATTTCCAGATCCTTGCCACAACGCGCCACGAGTTCTTCAACGCGTGCGAGGCTTCCGGTGGACTCCTTCACGCCGAGAATACGCGGGTGTAAAGCCAGCCGGGCCACCGTATCGGGCAGCAGGTCCACGCCGGTACGCGACGGCACGTTGTAGAGGATGAGCGGGATGGGGGAGGCATCGGCCACGGCACGGAAGTGCTGATAGAGACCTTCCTGAGTGGGTTTGTTGTAGTACGGGGTGACTACCAATGCTGCTTGGGCACCCGCCGCGGCCAAGGCACGCGTGCGCTCGATGGTGCCAGCGGTGGAATTCGTCCCGGTTCCGGCGATGACCGGCACCCGGTCACCCAACACCATGACGGCGCGCCGGACCAATTCTCCGGCTTCCGCTAGCGTTACGGTCGGCGATTCGCCGGTGGTTCCCACCACGACGATGGCATCCGTACCCTGCTGCGCATGCCACTGCAGCAGCCCTTCCCAGGCCTGCAGGTCGATTTCTCCCGCCTCGGTCATCGGCGTTACCACCGCGACCATGCTCCCGCTGAACACTGTTACTTCGCCTCGGGCCGCAAGGGCCACCGACGGCCACACCGGGCCAATGGGCGCACATGGTAGCGCGAGCGGCGGCACCCGTGTGAACCGTGTAAAATGCTTCGGCGGGCAGCATCGTCCGCGCCGCCCAGCGCCCTACCGTGCCGCCCAGCTCCGTGCCACCGCCCGCTTCTTCCCCGCCTCCGGTCGGTGCCCCTGGTGGGTCCCGTCAGCTATTGGCCATTTCCGCGCTCGGCCCGGACCGCACTGGCATGGTGCACGACCTCACCCGCCTCATCGCCGACGCCGGTGGCAATCTCATCGAGTGCCGCATGACGAGCCTCGGTAGCCAATTCGCCATGCTGCTGCTGGTGGGTGGCAACTGGCACGCGGTCGGCAAGGTGGAACGCGAACTGGAAAAGCTGCAGGGCGACCCGGAGTTTTCGTTGCAGGTGCGCCGTACGGACCCGCGCACGGTCCGCGCGGACCAGTTGTCCTACACCGTCGAATTCGTCTGCCCGGACCAAACCGGTGTCGTCTCGGCGTTCTCCGGCTTCTTCGCGGCCAGGAACATCGATATCGCGGAATGCGACTGCCACACCTACGTGGCCATCCACACCGGGGCCCCCATGACGAACGTACGCATGGTGGTGAACGTACCCGTGCGCATTCACCTCGGCGTGTTACGCGAAGAGTTCATGGATTTCTGCGACCATCTCAATCTAGACGCCATCCTCGAGCCGGTGAAGGGCTAACCGCCCGCCGGCAATGGTTGGCGCAACCGCTGCCTCAAGGATGCCCACCATGCCCACGGTCACGCTAGACAAGAAAGTTCCTGACTTCGCCGCTGCCGCCACCGGCGGCAACCCATTCCGCCTCAAAGATGCTCTGAAAGCCGGGCAAGCGGTCGTGGTGTATTTCTACCCGAAGGACCTCACCTCGGGCTGTACGAAGGAAAGCTGTGCTTTCGGCGCCTTGCACAAGCAGTTCAGCAAGGCGGGGGTCGTTATCGTGGGTGTCTCACCGGACAGCATGGTCAGCCATGAAAAGTTCAAGGCGAAATACAGCTTCCCGTTCGAATTGCTTGCCGATGAAGACCAGGCCCTGTGCCAGCTGTTCGACGTATGGAAAGAAAAAAGCATGTATGGCAAGAAGTACATGGGCGTAGAACGCAGTACCTTCCTTATCGACGCCAAGGGCGTCCTGCGTCAGGAATGGCGCAAGGTAAAAGTGGACGGCCATGCTGAGGCGGTGTTGGCCGCAGCGCAGGCACTGTAAGGCACTCCCATGCTGCCCACCGCAGGTCGCCGACTGTTCGTGCTGGATACCAACGTATTGATGCACGACCCCACTGCCCTGTTCCGTTTCGAGGAACACGACATCTTTCTGCCGATGGTAGTGCTCGAAGAACTCGATAACGGCAAGAAGGGCCTTTCGGAAGCCGCGCGTAATGTGCGACAGGTCAGTCGGTTCCTCGACGAACTGATGCAGGGAGCCACGAAGACGCAAATTGACTCAGGCCTGCCACTGCCCGGGCATGAGTACGCAGCAGCGCTCTCGGGCGGCGTGAAGAAGCGCGCGGCCAATGGCCGCGTGTTTTTCCAGACACAGCGCCTCGACGGCGCTCTGCCCGACACGCTGCCTGGCACCGGTGCGGACAATGCCATCCTCGGCCAAGCGCTCGCCTTGCAGCGTATCCACACAGATACCCCGGTCACGCTGGTCTCAAAAGACATCAACCTGCGCATCAAGGCCACCATCCTCGGCGTGCATGCCGAAGACTACTTCAGCGACCGCACCATCGACGATGCAGACCTGATGCACACCGGCGCCGTGGCGCTGGCCAGAGATTTCTGGGAGCGCAACGGCAATGACATGCAGTCGTGGAAAGAAGGCCCACGAACCTTTTATCGTCTGAATGGACCACAAGTCGCCGAGTGGAGCCCGAACACCTTCGTTTACGAGGATACCGAGGGCGGACTGGAATGCATCGTCCGCCAAGTTCAGGGAGACGAAGCAGTGCTGGAACTGGTGCAGGACTACCGCACCGGGCGCCATGGTGTTTGGGGAATCGCTGCTCGCAACCGTGAACAGAACTTCGCCGTAAACCTGCTGCTGGACCCCGAAGTCGATCTCGTCACCATTCTCGGGCCGGCAGGTACCGGCAAGACCCTGCTCACCCTCGCCGCGGGCCTACAGCAAACGCTAGACCTCAAGCGCTTCAGCGAGATCATCATGACGCGTGTGACGGTGCCACTCGGCGAGGACATCGGCTTTCTGCCCGGCACCGAAGAGGAGAAGATGGAGCCATGGATGGGCGCCCTCATGGACAATCTGGAAGTGCTGACGCAAGGACAAGAGCCCGGCAACTGGGCGAAGTCCGCCACCAACGACCTGCTGCGCAGCCGCATCAAGATTCGGTCTCTCAACTTCATGCGCGGCCGCACCTTCCTCAACCGCTACCTCATCCTCGACGAAGCGCAGAACCTGACGCCAAAACAAATGAAGGCGCTGGTAACGCGTGCCGGCCCCGGTACCAAGTTGGTGTGCCTTGGCAACATCGCGCAAATCGACACGCCGTATCTCACCGAAACCACCTGCGGTCTCACCTATGTGGTGAACCGTTTCCGTGGCTGGGCGCATTCGGGGCACATAACGCTCCAGCGCGGCGAGCGTTCGCGCTTGGCGGACTTCGCCTCAGAAGCGCTATGAACCGGGAACCGCGCTGGACCCGCGTGGTCTACTGAGCCATGCGTTACGCGCCCATCTTGTCTGCCTCCTTGCTGCTGTGCGCCACGCTCGCGGCATTCACCCCGAGCGCGGGCTGGGCAGGTGCTGCAGAGCCGCCCGGCAGTGGTAGCCACGCGAACGACCTCCCCGATATCGGTACGCCTGCGGACCAGATCTTCACCGCCGGGGAGGAGTACAGCATTGGCTCCAGTATCGTCCGGCAGCTGCGCGACTCCGGGGAGATTCTGGAAGACCCGGAACTGACAGACTATATCCAGCAACTGGGCCAGCGCTTGGCCGTCCAGGCGCACGAAGGCAATCTGAAGTTCCACTTCTTCATCATGAAGGACACGGATCTGAATGCGTTCGCACTACCCGGCGGTTTCATTGGCGTCAATGCCGGTTTGGTCACCTCTACGGCCAACGAGAGCGAACTCGCCGGTGTGCTGGCCCACGAGATTTCCCACGTCACCCAGCGGCACTTGGCACGGAGCCTCGCTGCGCAAACCAAGAACGCGACAATGACCACCCTCGGCATGCTGGCAGCCGTGCTCATTGGCGTTGCCGCTGGTGGCGGTGGCGATGCGGTACAAGGCGCAGTAGCCGTCTCGCAAGGCGTGGCGGCCCAGCAAAGACTGAACTACTCCCGCGCTAACGAAGCCGAGGCCGACCGCGTCGGCATGGGTGTGCTGGCCTCCGCCGGCTACGATCCCAATGGCATGGCCACGTTCT
>CALPVO020000178.1 GCA_943327025.2 Janthinobacterium lividum | reverse complement strand
GCGGCTTCGTCGGCCGCCACGGCGGTATCCAGCGTGGCCTTGGCCACGACCTGACGAGCCTGCATGTCCGCAATGCGCGAGCGTCGCAGGGCGGTTTCCGTCGCTTGCGCGGCGGCTGCGCGCCCGGCCGCTTCGGCTTGTGCCGCGCTGGAGCGTTGCTCGGTGGAGCGCAGTCGCACCACTATCGCGCCTGCGGGCACACGGTCGCCAATTTCATGGGGGAGGGCGCTGACAGTACCGGCGGTGCGCGCCGTGACTACCGTTTCGTTGATGCCCTCGATTCGGCCGCTGAAACGCAGCTCCATGCCGGTTTCACCGGGTGCCATTGCCTCTACGACGTAGGGTGCTGGATGAGGACCAGTGACGGGAGGGGGCGGCTCTTGGCCGCAGGCGGCCAGCAGCAAGGGCAGGAACAGGACCGGAACTTTGCGCATCGTTGTCTCCACACCGGTCGGTTCTTGCTTTCGCCTGCAGGCGGGCGGGCCGGGTTGGAGATTATATTATTAGAATATGCTAATTTAGCAATACCTAATTTAAAGAGGCGACAAATCTTTGCGCTGTTATCATCCACCCATGGAGCCCATTGCTGCGTCTGGTGTTGCCGAGGAATTGCTGCCGCATGCCGAGGCGGCCGCCTCCCTGCTGCGCAGTCTGGGCAATGCCCAACGCCTGATGATTTTGTGCCACTTGAGTGGCGGCGCTCTGTCCGTAGGCGAACTGAACGCGCTGGTGCCGCTCAGCCAGTCAGCACTGTCGCAGCACCTCGCGAAGCTGCGCGACGCGGAACTGGTGACCACCGAGCGGCGCGGTCAGGTCATCCGCTACTCGGTCACCGAGGGCCCCGCCGCTCGAGTGGTGGCCACCCTGAAAGACATCTACTGCCGTTGAGCCTTCGGTTGTCGCAACGCTTGCGGAGGCTTACGCATCCGCCAGCAGCGCTTGGCGGCGCAGCTGGTCACGCAGTTCATCGCGCAGCGAGCGGCGCAGAATCTTGCCGACATTCGTCTTCGGCAATTCGCTGCGGAAATACACGTGCCTTGGCACCTTGTAGCCCGTTAGTTCTATTCGTGCGAACGCGATGACCGCTTCAGGGGTGAGGGCGGGGTCTTTGCGGACCACGAACAGCGCGACCACTTCGCCTGAGTGTTCGTCTGCTTGTGCCACAGCGGCCACTTCCACCACGCTCGGGTGTTGCGCCACGACGCCTTCCACTTCGTTCGGGTAGACGTTGAACCCGCTCACCAGAATCATGTCTTTCTTGCGGTCTTCGATGTAAGTAAAGCCGTTGTCGTCCATGCGACCGATATCGCCGGTGCGCAGCCAGCCGTCAGGGAACATCACCTTCGCCGTCTCATCGGGGCGGTTCCAGTAGCCAGCCATCACTTGCGGGCCACGCACGCAAATCTCGCCATGCCCGCCCACCGGCAATTCGTTGCCGTCGTCATCGCGGATGGAAATTTCCGTGCTGGGAACCGGCAGGCCGATGGAGCCGTTGAACGGCATATCCTTCGGCATGACGGTGGCCACTGGTGAGGTTTCCGTGAGGCCCCAGCCCTGGCCGAGCATGCAACCGGTGAGCTTCTCCCACTTCTGCGCCACTGCGCCTTGCAGCGCCATGCCACCGGCGTTGCAGCTCAGCAAGCCGCTGAAATCGACAGTTTCAATGCCGGGCGTATGCAGCAAACCGTTGTAGAGCGTGTTCACGCCATACATCACGTTGAAGCGGTGTGCTTTAAGTTCCTTCACGAAGCCGGGCATGTCACGCGGGTTCGTGATGAGGACGTTGTGCCCACCGGTGACCAACCACGACAGGGCGCAAGAGGTGAGTGCGTAGATGTGGTACAGCGGCAGCGCGCACAGCACCACGGGTGACTGTGCCGGCATCTCGTACTGCGCGAGCCAAGCATGCGTCTGCAGCAGGTTCGAGACGAGATTGCGGTGGGTGAGGATAGCGCCCTTGGACACACCGGTGGTGCCGCCGGTGTACTGCAGGAAGGCGACATCCGCGTGCCCGAGCGGAACCGCTTCGAGATCTACCCACTTGCCTTGCTGCAGCACTTCAGTGAAGCGCACGGCGCCGGGCAATTGGAAGGGCTTCACGGCGTTGCGTACGTAGCGCAGGACAAAATTCACGATGGCCGATTTCGGGAACGACAGCAGATCGCCAACGCCGGTAACGATGACGGTTTCCACGGCCGTTTCGTCGATGACTTCTTCAAGCACATGCGCCGCGTTTTCGAACACCACGATGGCGCGAGCGCCGCTGTCCTTCAGTTGGTGTTCCAGTTCACGGGCGGTGTACAGAGGGTTCGTGTTTACCACCGTCAGGCCAGCGCGCAGCGCGCCAAATAGCGCGATGGGGTACTGCAGAATATTCGGCATCATCAGGGCAATGCGGTCGCCCTTCTTGAGGCCAGCTTCCCGCTGCAGCCAAGCGCCAAAGGCGCGCGAGCGTGCGTCCAGTTCGCGGAAGGTGAGCGTGGTGCCCATGTTCGAATAGGCCGGCTTGTCCGCATGTTCGAGACAGCCTTTGTCAATCAGCTCACGCAGCGAAGCGTATTCGCTGGGATTGATGTCATGGGGCACGTTGGCGGGGTAGTGCGGTAGCCAGTAGCGGTCCAAGGGTCACCTGCCAGTCTTGTATTTGTGCGACGCAAAATGTCGCGTCGGATGTAGGTGGCACAGTACAACGCCTGCAGGCGCCGGTAAACCTGTCCGGCAAACCAGTTCTGCGCGCGCGCGGTAGAAAGCGCCAGAATTCATCGCCGCCGCCGCGCCGCTTTAAAGCAGCTTCTGTAGCGCTGGCCAGAGGTTCTGCAGTAACCGGGGTTGCGCTGCCTCCACGGGGTGGATGCCATCGGCCTGGAACATGGCGGGTTGCGTAGCGATGCCTTCCAGAAAAAACGGCACCAAAGTGGTGCGTTCTGCCTTGGCCACGGCTGGGTAGGCGGCGGCGAAGCGGCGCGTGTACTCGGGACCATAGTTCGGCGGCAATTGCATGCCCAACAGCATGGGTTTGGCGCCGGCCGCACGCGAGGCGCGGGCTATGGCAGCCAGATTGCGCTGGAGGTCCGCGGGAGGCAGGGCCCGCAGGCCGTCGTTACCCCCCAATTCGATGATGACCACGACGGGGCGGTGCAATTGGAGCGCGCGTGGCAGGCGTGCCAGCGCACCGGCGCTGGTTTCGCCGCTGACACTGGCGTTGACCACGACATGCCCGTAACCTGCCTTCCGCAACTGCTGCTGCAGCAGGGCGACCCAACTGCGCCGGACGTCGATGCCATAACCGGCGCTGAGCGAATCGCCCAGCACCAGGATTTTCGGCGCGTTAGCCGCGGTTGGCGGAACTGCAGCGTACCCCAGCGGTATAACCAACAGCAGGCCAACTGACAGAAGCGACCGCCAAGACCGGCGTAGGCTCGAAGAAAATGGGAACAGCATGACCACCACGGTGCTTGAAGCCAAAGAAGTGACGCAGCAGGTTAGCAGTCCGGAAGGAACGCTGACCATCCTCGACCATGTCGGTTTCCAGTTGGCTGCTGGGGAGACGGTGGCGATCGTGGGGGCCTCGGGTGCCGGCAAGAGCACTTTGCTCGGGCTATTGGCCGGGCTGGACGTGCCGACGCAAGGTGCGGTTTTGCTGGCCGGACAGTCGCTCTCCGCGCTGGACGAAGATGGCCGCGCCGCCTTGCGCGCCGACCGTGTCGGTTTCGTGTTCCAGGCCTTTCACTTGGTGCCCGCACTAACTGCACTTGAAAACGTCATGCTGCCTTTGGAACTGCGCGGCGATTCCGCGGCCCGCGTGGTCGCGGCCGAGGCGTTATCTCGTGTCGGCCTTGCGGAGCGTGCGGGGCATTACCCGCGCCAACTGTCCGGCGGTGAGCAGCAGCGTGTGGCTTTGGCGCGGGCGTTTGTGACACGACCACAAGTGCTGTTCGCCGATGAACCTACCGGCAACCTCGATGCTGCCACCGGCTTGCGTGTAGTGGACCTGTTATTCGCGCTGAACCGCGAGGCAGGAACCACGCTGGTCCTGGTAACGCACGACCGCACCTTGGCCGCACGCTGCGGCCGCGTGCTTGAGTTGGCGGCCGGGAAATTGGTGGCCGATACGCTGACGGTAGCGGCGTGAGTTTGCGTTCGCGGCATTGGTTGCGCTTCGCCACTCGTCATCTCTGGCGCGACTGGCGCGCCGGCGAGCTGGCCGTGCTGGCTGGCGCACTGGTGGTGGCCGTGGCGGCGCTGACGGCGGTTTCGTTCTTTACCAATCGCGTCGCGCGTGCGGTGGAACTGCAGGCCGCGGAGTTGTTGGCTGCAGATTTGCGCGTCGAGTCGTCCCGTCCCTTGTCACCGGATTGGCTCGTAGCAGCGCAGCAGCGTGGTTTGCAGACAGCCAGCCTCACGACGTTCGCCACGGCGGTATTCCACGGCGACGACAACCTGCTGGTGACGCTGCGTGCCACGAGCGCGGGCTACCCACTGCGCGGCCAATTGCGGGTGGCGGCGGAGCCCTACGGCGTGGCGCGCGGCACCACGGCGCTACCCCAAGCGGGTGAGGCGTGGGTGGAGTCGCGGGTGCTCGCGCGGCTAGGTTTGCGCGTTGGCGATACGTTGCAGGTGGGTGCCAGCGAGTTTCGGGTCAGCGCGGTCCTCGACTATCGCCCCGATCAAGGCGCCGCCTTCGCGGACTTGGCCCCCACGGTGCTGTTGCCAGCGGCGGATTTGCCGGGCACGCAGTTGCTGCAGAACGGTAGTCGCGCCAGCTTCGTCCAACTCTACGCTGGTAATCCAGCGCAGGTAGCAGCGTTCCGGGCTTGGCTCGAGCCGCGCAAGACGGCAGCCGTACGGTTGGTGGCTTTGGGAGAGTCCAGCCAGCAATTGCAGGGTAGCCTCGATCGTGCACAGCGCTTCTTGTCGCTCGCTGCTTTGGCGACCGTGCTTCTGTGCGCCGTTGCCGTGGCGATGGCTGCGCGGCGTTACACCGCGCGGCATCTGGATCTCGCCGCGCTCATGAAGTGCATGGGCGCACCGCAGCGCTTCGTATTGCTCACGGGCCTGTGGCAGTTGGGCCTCATTGCACTTGCTGGTGCTTTGGCTGGCGTGTTGGCTGGCTATCTGGCTCAGACGGTCTTGGCGTGGTTCCTCCGCGACTTGTTCGCCGGCCCTTTGCCAGCTCCGACCTGGGGGCCGGCATGGATTGGTATTGGCACGGCCATGGCCATGCTGCTGGGGTTCGCGCTGCCGCCGTTGTTGCAACTGCGTGCTGTTCCAGTGCTACGGGTTCTGCGCCAAGACGTGGGTGCGCCAACCCTGCGCTTCTTCACAGTGCCACTGTTCGCCGTTGGTGTACTGGCAGCGCTGTTGTGGTGGATGTTGCAGGACGCCAAGCTCGTCGGTGGCGTCTTCGTGGGCTTAGGTCTACTGCTGGGCGTGTTGTGGTTGGCGGGTTTGGGGTTGGTACGCGTGGCGGCTTTGGCGCGTCGCGGCACGGGTGGTGCTTGGCGTTATGGGCTCGCGAATGTCGGGCGTCGCGGTTCCGGCAGCGTGGTGCAGGTAGTCGCGTTCGGGCTCGGTTTGACAGTGCTGCTGTTACTCGCCGTAGTGCAGAACGACTTGCT
>CALPVO020000177.1 GCA_943327025.2 Janthinobacterium lividum | reverse complement strand
GAATACGGCTTTGAGGCCATCATTCTCGCCGCGGTGGAAGAGCGCAACCGTCGCCAGAAGAGCGTGCTGGTGGAAAAGATTCAGGCGCACTTCGGCCAGAACCTCGCCGGCAAGACGTTTGCCTTGTGGGGCTTGGCGTTCAAGCCCAACACCGACGACATGCGCGAGGCCCCGAGCCGCGTGGTGATGGAAGCGCTGTGGGCAGCGGGTGCCAAGGTGCGTGCCTACGACCCGGTAGCCATGGACGAAACGCAGCGCCTCTACAGCGCGCAGTTGGCTGGTGGCCTGCTGGCCATGTGCGCCAACGGCGATGAAGCCGTGCAAGGCGCCGACGCGCTCGCCATCCTCACCGAGTGGAAGGAATTCCGCAGCCCGGACTTCGACGGCCTGAAGGCCGCGCTCGCCACGCCGGTGGTGTTCGATGGCCGCAACCTTTACGACCCGGGCCTCATGCGCCGCCAGGGCTTCACTTACTACGCCATTGGCCGCGGTGACCGCGTGCCGGCAGCCTGACGACACTGCGAAGGAACTCTAATTGGAACAGATGACTGTCCCCCTGCTGGACCTGAAGCCGCAGTTTGCGCCGCTGAAGGCGGAAATCATGGCAGCCATCGAGGGCGTTTGCGATTCGCAGATGTTCATCCTCGGCCCGAACGTCACCGCGCTGGAAAAAGCCTGCGCCGAGTATTGCCAATCGGCACACGGCATTGGCGTTAGTTCCGGTACGGATGCGCTGCTGTTGGCGCTGATGGCCCTCGACATCGGGCCCGAGCACGAAGTCATCACCAGCCCTTACACGTTCTTCGCTACCGGCGGCACCGTCGCTCGCGTGGGCGCCCGCCCACTGTTCGTCGATATCGACCCGGTGACCTTCAACTTGAGCCCGGCCGCGGTGCAGGCTTTCATCGACAAGCATTGCGAGCGCGCCCATGGCGAACTGGTGAACCGGCAGACGGGCGGCATCATCAAGGCCATCATGCCAGTGCACTTGTACGGGCAAATTTCCGACATGGCGCCGCTGCTGGAAATAGCGCGGCGCTATGGGCTGAAGGTGATTGAAGACGCGGCGCAGGCCATTGGCGCCGAGTATTTGCACGGCAAGCGCGCCGGCAGCCTGGGCGATGTGGGCTGCCTTAGCTTCTTCCCCACCAAGAACCTCGGTGCCTTTGGCGATGCTGGCCTGTGCACTGCGCAGGACGGCGACTTGGCCGAGCGTCTGCGCGTGATGCGCGTGCACGGCGGCAAGCCGAAGTATTACCACAGCATGATTGGCGGCAATTTCCGTATTGATGAACTGCAAGCGGCAGTCCTGAACATCAAGCTGCGCCATCTGGACAGCTGGACGCGCGCGCGTCAGAAGAACGCTCAGTTCTACGAGCGGGCCTTCACCGCTGCCGGCCTCGCTGGCAAGGTGCGCATTCCGCAGGCGCAGGCGGGGTACCGTCATGTGTGGAACCAGTACATTGTTCGCGTGCCGCGTCGCGATGAACTACGCCAATTCTTGGCAGAAAATGGTGTCGGCACCGAAATTTACTACCCGGTGCCGTTGCACTTGCAGGGCTGCTTCGCGTACCTCGGCTACAAGGTGGGCGATTGCCCTGAAAGCGAGCGCGCTGCCAACGAAACGTTGGCGCTTCCCATTTTCTCGGAACTGCAGGAAGAGCAGTTGGCCTACGTGGTCGCCTGCATTTCCGCGTTCTATTCCTAACTTTCGATGGAGTTTCACGGAATGACACTCGTCCCGGTCATCCTTTCCGGTGGTGCAGGCTCGCGCTTGTGGCCGCTTTCCCGCGAACAGTTTCCCAAGCAGTTGCTGCCGCTCACCAGCGAACACACCATGCTGCAGGAAACCGCCTTGCGCGTAGCGAAGTGGCCGGGCGCGCATGCGCCCGTGGTCGTCAGCAACGAACACCACCGCTTCATCGTGGCAGAGCAGCTACGCCAAGTGGGTTTGCCTGCGGCGGCACTCATTCTCGAGCCCGTCGGCCGCAACACCGCGCCTGCGGTGGCTGCGGCGGCGCTTTCTGCCCTGCAGTTGGCAGGTGAGGGCGCCTTGCTGCTGGTGATGCCTGCCGACCATGTCTTGAAGGACGTGCCAGCCTTTGAACGTGCTGTGCAGGCCGGCTTGCAAGCGGCTGCGGAAGGCAAACTCGTTACTTTCGGCGTGGTGCCCACGCGGGCCGAAACCGGTTACGGTTATATCCGCCATGCCGGCGGTGCTGGCCCCGTTCATGCGGTGGAAGCGTTCGTGGAAAAGCCCAATGCCGAACGTGCCGCGGAATACGTGGCCTCTGGCAACTACCTGTGGAACAGCGGCATGTTCTTGCTGGGCGCACGGCGCTACTTGCAAGAGCTGGCGGTTCACGCGCCGGCCATGTTGGCTGCCGTGGAAGCGGCCCACGCTGGCGCCAAGCCCGACCTCGATTTCTGCCGCTTGGACAAGGCTGCTTTCGAGGCTTGTCCTGCAGACTCCATCGACTATGCCGTCATGGAAAAAACTCGCGACGCCGCAGTGGTGCCGCTGGATGCCGGCTGGAGTGACGTGGGCAGCTGGGACAGTTTGTTCGAAGCCCATACGCCAGATGCTTCTGGCAACGTGGTGCGTGGCGATGTGGTCAGCCACGACTCGCATGGCAACTATGTTTATTCCGAAAGCCGCTTGGTGGCAACCGTAGGCCTGCAAGACCATGTGGTCGTGGAAACCAAAGACGCCGTTCTCGTCATGCCGCGTTCGCGCGCGCAGGATGTGAAAAAGATTGTGGAGCACATTAAGGCCCATGGCCGTGGCGAGCACCTGCTGCACCGCGAAGTGTTCCGGCCTTGGGGCAGCTATGACAGCGTCGACAACGGCGAGCGCCATCAGGTGAAGCGTCTGACGGTGAAGCCGGGCGCGACGCTCAGCTTGCAGATGCATCACCATCGTGCGGAACACTGGATTGTGGTGCAGGGCACAGCTCGCGTCACTTGCAACGACAAGGTGTTCCTGATGAGCGAGAACGAGTCCACCTACATTCCCATCGGCGCGGTGCACCGCATCGAAAACCCGGGCAAGGTGGACCTGCACATCGTCGAAGTGCAGTCTGGCAGCTATCTGGGCGAAGATGACATCGTCCGCTTCGAGGACACCTACGGCCGGCAGGGAACCCAGGGCTAGCCTGTGCCCACCCGCCTGCACTCGCTGGTGCTAACCGCGGCGCACCGCCACCCGGAGCGTGTGGCGGTGGTGGCGGCGGGGCGGCCGACCACGTACGGCGTGCTGGCCTGGCGCGTAGAAGCTTTCGCGCGTGGCTTGGTTTCCTTCGGGTTGCAGTTTGGCGAACGCGTTGCGCTGTGGTTGCCCAAGCAGGTGGAGCAAGTCGTCGCCGCTTTCGGCACTTCGGCTGCGGGTGGCGTGTTCGTGCCGGTGAACTCCGTGCTGAAGCCGGCGCAGGCGGCCCATATCCTTCGGGATTCTGGCGCGGTGATGCTGGTGACTTCCGCGGTGCGCTTGGCGCAATTGGCGCCAGAGTTGGTAACGCTGCCGGCATTGCGTCTGGTGTTGCTGGTTGACGCCGACACCACGTCCGAGCTTTCAGCGCTGTTGCCCCCTTCGCTACGTGTGTTGCCTTTCGTGGCTGCCGAAATCGAAGACGGTTCTGCTTTGCCGGCGGTGGGCCCTGACCATCTCGCTGGCTTGTTCTATACCTCGGGCAGCACGGGTCGGCCGAAGGGCGTCATGCTCAGCCACCTGAACCTTTGTGTCGGTGCGGTGAGCGTGGCGCAGTACTTGGGGAATACCAAGGAAGACCGCCTGCTGGCGGTGTTGCCCTTCAGTTTCGACTATGGCTTCAGCCAGTTCACCACGGCATTTCTTTCTGGTGCTGCGGTGGTGCTGCACGACTACCTGTTACCCCGCGATGTGGTCAACGTAGTCTCTCGCGAGAGCATCACGGGTTTGGCCGGTGTGCCGCCATTGTGGAGTGCGCTGGCGGGGCAGGACTGGCCGGCTAGCGTGGGTGAGCATCTGCGCTATGTCACCAATTCCGGCGGCGTGTTGCCGCAAGCGGTATTGGGAAAACTGCGCCAGTACTGGCCCCGGACGAAAGTGTTCCTGATGTATGGCCTTACCGAGGCTTTCCGCAGTACTTATCTTCCCGCCGAAGACATTGACCAACACCCGGACAGCATCGGTAAAGCCATTCCCAATGCCGATGTGCGCGTGCTGCGTGAAGACGGCACCGAATGTGCGGCGGGTGAACCGGGCGAATTGGTGCATTCAGGTCCGCTGGTCGGCCAAGGCTATTGGGGCGACCCGATGGCCACGGCGGCGCGTTATCGGCCGGCGCCCGCGTTCATGCAAGGTGACCGTGCAGTGTGGTCCGGCGATACCGTCTGGCGTGACCAGGAAGGCTTTTTGTTTTTCTCCGGCCGGCGCGATGGGCAGCTGAAGACTTCCGGCTACCGTGTGAGCCCCACCGAAGTGGAGGAGGTGGCCTACGACACCGGGTTGGTCGGTGATGCGGTGCTGGTGGGTTTGCCCCATGAACGGCTAGGCCATGAACTGGTGCTCTTCGTCACCGCGCCTCGGGCCAAGGAAAGCGATGCTGAAGCTTTGTCGCTAGCCTTGCGAGCAGCCTTGCCTGCCTATTTGTACCCCGCCGCCATCGTCTGGCGCTCGGCGTTGCCGCGGACAGCGAACGGCAAGTTCGACCGTGTGCTGCTCGCAGCCGAGGCGGGCCAAACCCTGCGAGGCTTGGCATGACCGAAGACACGAAGACTTCTGCAGGCGGGAAAGCTTCTGCCGCGGTGTCTGCGGGGCTAGCCACCCAATGGCAAGCACTGGCGGTCCGCGCTGGGCGTACTCCATTCTATGTTTACGACGCGGCCGTGGTGGACGCGCAACTCGCCGCTCTGCGCGCCGTGTTACCCGCCGGTGTGCGTCTGCACTACGCGGTGAAGGCCAATCCATTTCCACCGCTGGTGGAACACTTGGCACAGCACGTCGATGGTTTCGATGTGGCCTCCGGTGGTGAACTGGCGGTAGCGCTGGAATGTCACTTGCCGCGCGGCTTCGACATTGGTTTTGCAGGCCCCGGTAAGTCGCTGGAGGACATTCGGGCTGGCGTGGCCGCCGATGTCTTGTTCCAGTGCGAGAGCGTCCGCGAACTGCGAGCGATTGCGGCAGCAGGGCAAGCCGCTGCCGTGCGTCCGCGGGTGGCGCTGCGTATCAACCCGGATATTCAGTTGCGTGGTGCTGGCCAGCGGATGGGTGGCGGACCGCGGCCTTTCGGCATTGATGCCGAGGCCGCGCCTGAAGTGCTGGCATTGCTGGCGACGCTGCCCGTGGATTTCGTGGGTTTTCATTTCTATGCCGGTTCGCAGATGCTGGATGCAGCAACCGTGGTGGCATTGCTGGAGCATTGCTACGCTTGCACGGTGGCGCTTGCGGCGCACGCGCCAGCGCCCGTGCGCGTGGTGAACCTCGGTGGTGGTTTTGGCGTGCCGTACCACGCTGGCGAACTACCACTGGACTTGGCGCCGATTGGCGCGGCCTTACACCGCTTGGTGGAACGCGCGGCGGTAGATTTCCCCGAAGCGCAATTGGTGCTGGAACTCGGCCGCTATCTGGTGGCGCCTGCCGGGCGCTACGTTACACGCGTCGTCGACCGCAAGGTTTCGCG
>CALPVO020000176.1 GCA_943327025.2 Janthinobacterium lividum | reverse complement strand
GACGGACAGCATCATGCCCATCATGGTTAGTACATTGAGCGTCAGCCCTGTGAAGTACATGGCCGCCAGCGTCACTACCAACGAGGAAGGGACGGCCAGACTGACTAGCAGGGTAGTGGGAACATCGCGCAAGAACACGAACAGCACTATCAAAGCGAGTCCAGCGCCAATGAGTCCCGCAGAGCGCAGTTCCGACAACGAGGACATGATGGACTCGGCCTGATTGCCCACCACGAGAAAACGCACTCCGCGCAGCTGCGGTGCAGTTTTGGCTTTTTCCAATTCCGCGAGAACCCGGTTGGCGACGTCGATGACGTTCGCCTGAGTGGTCTTGTAGACGTCCAGTCCCACGGCGGGGCGGCCATCCACACGGCGGCCTACAGTCGGCTTGGGTGAGGCTAACGTCACCTCAGCGACGTCGCCTAGCCGCACATTGCCGCGAACCAGCAGCGCTCGCACATCTTCCAGCGTCGTGAATTCACCTACCGGCCGTACGCTGAACCGCTGGCCGCCTTGGGTAATCTCTCCGGCGGAGACAGAGAAATTGCTCTGCTGTAGCAGTTTTCGCAGGTCGGCCAGAGACACACCATGGGCGGTCGCCCGGTCGGCGTTCACCAGCACACGCACTTCGAGCGGGTCCACTCCAGCCAAGTCGACGCGGGCCACGCCGGGCAAACGTTCCAGCGGTTTCTTCAGGTAGCGCTCCAGCGCTTGGTATTGGCTGGAAAGATCCTCTTCCGCCGATAGGCGGAGAGTTACGATGGCTTGATCGCTGGTGGAACCAGAGAAGATGTTCATCCGCTCGGCACCCGCAGGCAGGTCGGGTCGGATGGTATCGAGCTTGGTCCTCACTTCGAAGGCGCGTGCCTCTACATCCCCGCCCCAACTCATCATCACCTGGATTTCAGCACGGTCTGCCGTGGAATTGGAACGAATCTCCTCGATGCCGGGGAGGGTGGCTAGCGCTTCCTCAATGGGACGCGTGACCAAACGCTCGACTTCCTCTGGGGTAGAGCCGGGGTAGGGGACGTTGATGAAGACCCCAGGGAAGGTGATGTCCGGCATCTCCTCGAGCGGCAACTGGCGGGCACTGATGAGGCCGATGACCGCCAGCGCCGCAAAGGCCATCCAAGTAGTGACTGGGCGGGCGAGCGCAACTCGGGTGTGCCACATGGCCTTAGGCCCCTCCGGCTGGTCGACGATCCATGACGTCGTAAACCACCGGGATGACCAGCAACGTGAGGAACGTGGTTAGCAGTACGCCACCGATGACGGTGATGGCCATGGGGGCTCGAACTTCGGCGCCTTCGCCAAGGCCGAGCGCCATCGGTAGCAAGCCCAGAATGGTGGTCAACTTGGTGATCAGGATGGGGCGCAGTCGAACCCGTCCCGCTTCGAGGATGGCAGCGTGGCGCGAAAGGCCGCGATCGCGAGCCTGGTTCACGGCATCAATGAGTACGATGGATTGGTTCACCACGATACCTGCCAACATGATGAGGCCGATGTAGGCCACCACGTTGACGGTGGTGCCCGTGAGCAGCAGCGCCCAAACCGCACCGATGGCTGACAGTGGAATAGTGAACAGGATGACCAGTGGATGGATGAGGCTCTCGAACTGGGACGCCATGACCAGGTACACCAGGAAGATGGCGAGGATGAGGGTGAACTGTAGGCTGTCGAAGGAGTCCTGAAGTTCACTGCTCTGGCCGCCGACATAAGCGGCAATTCCCGGCGGCAGCGGTTGGCGCGCCAGCAATTCGTTCAGACCAGCGATGGCACCGCCCAAGTCACCGCTACCGAGATTGGCACTGACCACTGCGACGCGCTCTTGGTTGGCACGGCGAATCTCGGAAGGGCCAGTGGCGAGTTCGACCGACGCGACCGCATAGAGCGGTACTGGGCGGTCGCTGCCTGGGTTCACGATGAGGTTGCGAACCTCTTCCACGCTGGAGGCGCGCGTATCGACACTGCGGACCAGAACGTCGATTTTCTTGTCCAGCAAGGTGTAGCGGGTGGCCACCTCGCCGCGCACGGCGTTCACCACACGGTCGGCAATATCGCGCACTGGCAGCCCGAGTTGGGCGGCACGCTCTTGGTTGAACACGATGCGGATTTCCGGGTTCCCGGCTTCCATCGTGCTCTTCACATCGGTGTAGCGGTCGTCCGCTTGCAGCGCAGTGCGCAGTTGGTCGGCGGCGCCTTTCAGGCGGTCGAGGTCGTAACCGGTGAGAACCAGCTCCAGTGGTGCCGCGAAGCTAAACAGGCTCGGGCGCGAGTAACGGTAATCCGTTCCCGCCAGATCGGCCAGCTGCTTGCGTAGAGCGTTCATAGCCGTGTCTTCGTCCTCGCGGCTGGCACCCGCTACGAGGGTGATGGCCAATCGTCCGGTATTTTCGCCGGCGTCTACCGGGTTGGCATCCAAGCGGTTGCCAGTACCGGCGACCGCATAGGCCGTTTTAAGGTTAGGCAAGCCCATGGCAGCACGCGTTGCCGACACCATGGCCTGGTCCGTCGATTCCAGTGGCGAGCCGGAAGCGAGTTTTACATCGACGTTGAACTCTCCCTGCGACATTTGCGGGATGAGTTCGGTACCCAGCAAGGGCACCAGTGCCATCGTGCCGAGGAAGAGGGCAGCCGCGCCGCCGAGTACGGTACGGCGGTGTCGGAGCGCCCACGTCACGGCGGTAGGGTAGACGCCTTCCGCCCACTGGTAGAGCGACTGCATCAACCAGACGCCCGGCGAAAGCAGCTTCGCCATGAAGGCGGAGACGGCGGCGCCCATGCGACGGGTGCTTGCCACCAACCCTCCGAGTGCAGTGGCCACGCGGCCGCGTAGCGGTGCCGTCTCGGTCTCTTCGTTAACGCCAGGGTTTGGTTCGCTTCGCCCTGCGGAAAGCATTGGGACCAGCGTCAGTGCCACGAGCAGCGAGAGCAGCAACGAAAAAGTGACGGTGAGTGCTTGGTCGCGGAACAGTTGGCCGGCGATGCCGGAAATGAACACCATCGGGAAGAACACGGCGACTGAGGTCAGGGTGGCGGCGGTGACCGCCATCGCTACCTCCGACGTCCCTTGGCGGGCCGCTTCTGCCGCTGGCATGCCTTGCTCGCGACGACGCACGATGGCTTCCAGTACCACCACGGCGTTATCTACTAGCATGCCCACGGCCAAAGCAATGCCGCCGAGCGACATGATGTTGAGCGATACCTTCGCCCAGTACATGAGCATGAAGGTACCGATGACCGATACGGGAATGGCGATGCTGGTGACCAAGGTGGCGCGCGCATCACGCAGGAAAAAGTAGAGAACCAGGATGGCTAGCACGCCGCCGATGAGCGCGGACTCCTTCACTTCGTTGATGGCGGCGTTGATGAAGTGGGCTTGATCGTAAACCAGTTCAAGGCGTGAGCCCGCTGGCAGCGACTTGGCGAGCAGTTCCACTTCCTTACGAATGCCCGCAGCCAGTGCCACGGTATTGGCATCGCCTTCTTTATAAATGGCAAGTTCTACCGATTCGCTGCCATTCACCCGCGTGATGGCTTCGCGGTCCTTGTGCCCTTGGATCACTGTGGCGACGTCGCGCAACTTTACGGGTTGTCCCTCGTGCGTCGCGATGATGGCATTCGCCATCTCGTCTACCGAACTGAATTCGTTCAGCGTTCTTACCAGGAAACGCTGGGTTCCCTGCTCGAGTCGCCCGCCGGAGAGGTTGACGTTTTCGGCGCGCAAGCGGTTGGTAATGATCTCGATGCCGAGATTCAGTTGTGCCAGACGTTGCTCATCGACCTGTACCTGGATTTCCTCTTCGAGGCCGCCACTCACTTTGACCGCCGCCGAGCCTTCCACGGATTCTAGATCAGGCTTTAAACGATCTTCGGCAAAGCGTCGCAGGGACTTCAGTCGCTCATCGGCCTTGGGCAAGGCGTTCGCGGAATTGCTGGGACGAGCTGTTTTGCTGCCGACATCCAGCAGTGCGTAGCGCATGACGGGTTCGCTGGCGGGGTCGAAGCGCAGCAGCAGCGGGCGCTTTGCTTCCAGCGGCAACTGGAGCAGGTCCAGTTTTTCGCGCACATCGATGCCCGCCAGGTCCATATCGGTGCCCCAGGCGAACTCTAGCGTGACATCGCTCTGGCCTGACCGGGAGACGGAGCGCACCTGACGCACGTTACGGATGATGCCGACGGCCTCTTCCACGGGACGGGTGATGAGGTTCTCTACCTCGAGAGGCGCGCTACCAGGCAGTTCTACCCGCACGGTGAGTGTGGGGTAGGACAGGTCTGGCAGCAGGTTCACCTTCAGTCGCGAAAGCGAGACGAAGCCGAACAACAGCACGGCCAGCGTGAACATCGTCACCGTGACACGGCGACGGGTGGCTATCTCGACGAGGCGCATGGGCTAGGGCTCAGCGCGCAGCAGGTGCGGGCGGTGATGCGGGTGCGGGGCTGGTGCCGACCACCTTCGGCGCCGGTGCTGACGTTGGTGTACTCGTTACCACTCGTACTGGGCTGCCGTCCTTCAAAGTGCCCTGACCGACGACGACCACCGGGTCCCCCGCACTGACACCACTCACTACTTCGACCAGTGGCCCATTCGTGAGGCCGAGCGTTACCGCGCGGGAGACTGCCTTGCCCGCTTGCACCACGAATACGCGTTGATTGCCGTCGTCTTCGAGCAGGGCAGAGCGGGCTATACGCACCACGTCCGTGCGACGCTCATGGACAATGTCGATACGTGCAAACATGCCTGGCTTCAGGCGGTTGGCTGGGTCGCGGAGTTCCAGCGTCACTTTGAAAGTGCCGGTGTTGCTGTCCACGACCGGACTGATGCGCTGGATGATGCTTTGGAAAGCACCGCCTGCCGCATCGACTTGAACGCTGGCTACTTGTCCGACGCGGAGTTTTCGCAGTTCGCTTTCCGGCACGTGGACATGGGCGACGAGAGGCGAGAGGTCGGCGATACGGAACAGCTTGTCGTTCGGGTTCAGGGTATTGCCCGCTTTCACGAAGCGCTCGGCTACCACGCCGTCGATGGGGGCGCGAATATCGGTATAGGACAGTTGCAGAGCAGTGAGGTCGTATGCCGCGCGCGCGGCTTCCACTTCATAGCGCAAGTTTTCGAAAGCGCTCACAGCGACCAACCCGCGTTGCTGCAGTTCCACGTTGCGCTTGTAGTCGCGTTCCAGCTTGGACAACTGCGCCTTGGTTTGCGCGGCTTCCAGTCGGAGACGTTCACCATCAAGCCTTGCCAACACCTGCCCTTTACGGACATAGGCCCCTTCCTCGACCAACAGTTGGCGGAGTTCTCCGCCGACCTTGGCTACCACCACGGCTTCGCCATCGGCTTCGATGGGTGCTGTTCCGGAATAGACCGCGAGCATCTCGCCCCGTGCCGCCGACTGCACCTCGACGGGCGCCGGTGGGGCTGCGGCGGGCTTGTCGTCGGCTTTGCCGTGGCACCCGGTGAGACCCGCGAGGCAAAGTGCGGCGAGAGCGCCTAGCGACGCGCGGTAGAACTTGGGGAGGACGGGATTGGCAAAGACCATGGGCGCGCCTAAAAAGCGTTCGGAGTGGCGCGATGGTAAGTAAAAGTAGTGTTATAGTCAACTACAACACTAATTATTTACTAAAAATTCACATCATCCAGCGTTGGCTTTGGCAGGCTTCTGCGGCTGGG
>CALPVO020000175.1 GCA_943327025.2 Janthinobacterium lividum | reverse complement strand
GGCCGAGCCCCAACGACCCGGCCAACAACAAGGCAGCCAAGGCCACGACCAGCAGACCGATGAATAGGCCAGCGCGATCGTGACGGGTGCTGGGGTCCTGCAGAACCAAGCCCCGCGCAAGCAGCAAAGCGAGTGGTGCCATGAGCGGCAACAGGTACTGCGGCTGCTTGCCGCTGACCAGGCTCAGGATGAACAGTGGCAACAGCAGCCAAGCCCAGAGGAAGCGGCCCGCGGCATCTCGCACCCCAGCCACGGTAGCCAACGCCTGCCAAGCGCGCGGCCACAGGACCCACGGCAGCCATAGCAAGGGCAGGAACAGTCCGTAGTACCAGAAGGGGCGCTGGTGGGCGAAGCTTTGCACCATGCGTTGGCTGGTCTGCTTGAGCAAAATGGCCTGTGCATAAACTTCGCCGCCCGCCGCGGCAGCCGGCAAGGCCCAGGCGAGCGCCACCGCCGCAGCTACGAGGAACGCCAGCAAGACGGCGCCCCACCAGCGCCAGCCGCGAGCACGCGGCTCACGGCGCCACCAAGGGCCCAGCAGCCAGAGCGGCACCAGAAACACGAGCGTTACCGGGCCCTTCGCGAGAATGGCAAGCCCCGCCCAGAAGCCGGCCACCAGCGCGTGCCACCACGGATTCTGGCTTTCGCCCATGCGCCAAGTAGCCCGGGCCGCCACGGCCACCAAGGCAGCCAGCAGCAGGTCGAACATGATGAAGCCGCTGAAAGCCAGAAAGAACGCACTACCGCCCAGCACGAGCGGCGCCGTGGATGCCACCTTCGCATGTGAAGGCCAAAGGCGCTGGCCGATGTCCCGCACGACCCACAGCAGCAAGGCCGCCGCCAGCGCCGGCACCAACCGCGGCCACCACGCATTCACGCCGAATACCTTCCAGCCCGCGTGGAACAGCCAGAACAGCAACGGCGGCTTGTGGCTGTAGGCCTCCCCGTTCAGGTGGGGCACCAGGAAACTGCCGCGCTGCCACATCTCCCAAGCGACCGTGAGGTAGCGAGTTTCGTCGATGGGCAGGGGGAAGCGAGTCAGCGCGGCGAGGACCGCCAAAGCGGCCAAAACCCACCAAACCTGCCCCGGAAAACCGGCGGCCGGCGTGGCACGCGGCATAAACTGGGCCATCGGACTACACCCTCCTGACTGCAGGGACTAAGGTAACCTGCCGGGCGGGCCAAGACCACCGCCTTGAACCTTTTGCCGCCGCCCCCATCCAACCCACACGGGACCGCTTGGGTGGCCCGGCGTACAGACACCCCCAATACCCCTCATCGGGAAGGACCAGACGATGCGCATCCTGCTGCTGCTCGCCACCAACTTCGCTGTCATGCTGCTCGCGAGCGTCACGCTGAACATACTCGGCGTTGGCCCCATGCTGACGTCCAACGGGCTCAACCTCACCTCGCTCATCATCTTCGGCGGTATCGTCGGCTTCGGCGGCGCCTTCTTCTCGCTGGCCATCTCCAAATGGCAGGCGAAGAAGTTCATGGGCGTGCAGCTCATCACTAAGCCGCGCACTGAAGAAGAAGCCTGGCTGCTCGGCACCGTGCAACGCCAAGCGAAGCAGGCCGGCATCGGCATGCCGGAAGTGGGCATCTTCGAGGCCCCGGAGCCCAACGCCTTCGCCACCGGCGCCCGTCGCGATGCCGCGCTCGTGGCGGTAAGCACCGGCTTGCTGCGCCGCATGCGTCGCGACGAGGTGGAAGCCGTGCTTGGCCACGAAGTGAGCCACGTCGCCAACGGCGACATGGTCACGCAAACCTTGCTGATGGGAGTGCTGAACACCTTCGTGTTCGTGTTCTCCCGCATCATCGGCTCCATTATCGACAACCTGCTCCGCGGCAACCGCGGCCGCGGTGGCGGCCCGGGTATCGGCTTTTTCATCGGCAGCTTCGTGGCTCAAATCGTCTTGGGCTTGCTGGCCAACATGATCGTCATGTGGTTCTCGCGCCGCCGTGAATTCCGCGCCGACGAAGGCGGCGCCAAGCTCGCCAACCGGCAGTCCATGATTGGTGCTCTGGAGGCCCTGCAGCGCGCCAGCGCGCCGCAAATGCCAGAACAGATGGCAGCGTTCGGCATCTCGGCTTCCAAGGCCAGCGGTCTCCGCGCAATGTTCCTGACCCACCCGCCACTGGAAGACCGCATCGCCGCACTGCGCGCCATGCCCTGAGGATGCGCCATCTCGTCGTCATCCTCGGCGACCAGCTGAATGCTGACGCCACGGCGTTCGCCGGCTTCGATGCCGCGCAAGACGCCGTATGGATGGCGGAGGTACGCGCGGAATCCACGCACGTTCCTTCGAGCAAAGTTCGTACTGCACTGTTTCTGGCGGCGATGCGCCACTTCCGCGAGGCACAGCGGGCGCTAGGCCATACGGTGCACTACCGCGAACTGCCCAAGCGAGTACCGAGCGTCGCAGCAGCAGCTGAGACCCAGACCACCACCGACACTGAAGACACCCTGGGTGCCGCACTAGCCGCAGACTTGGCCAAGCTGAAACCTCAAGCCGTGGTGTTGGTGCAGCCCGGCGATTTCCGCGTGCTGCAGCAACTACGCGCGGCCTGTGGCAATACGCCGCTGCAAGTCCGCGAGGACAACCATTTCCTGTGCTCCCTCCCGGACTTTGCCGCTTGGGCTGCCCCACGCAAAGAACTGCGCATGGAGTACTTCTACCGCTGGATGCGTCGCCGCACTGGCGTGCTCATGGAAGACGACCAGCCCATTGGCGGTGAATGGAACTACGACAGTGAGAACCGTGCCGCTTTCGGCAAGCAGGGCCCAGGGCTGCTGCCAGCGCCCCAACAGTTCGCTCCGGATGAGCTCACCCGCGAAGTAGTCGCATTGGTGGAAAGCGAGTTTTCAGGTCATGTCGGCAACCTGGCGCACTTCGACTGGCCCGTGACACCCGAAGACGCCGCGGCTGCGCTGCACGATTTCCTTAACCACCGTCTCGCCACCTTTGGGCCGTTCCAAGATGCCTTGTGGCCAGGCGAGCCTTGGCTCTACCACTCACGCCTTGCGTCCGCGCTGAACCTGAAACTGCTGTCACCGCAGCAAGTGATCGCTGCGGCCGAAGCCGCATGGCGGCAACACCGGCTACCCATTGCTTCCGTGGAGGGCTTCATTCGCCAGATCTTGGGCTGGCGCGAATACGTACGCGGTATCTACTGGCTGAAAATGCCGGAATATGTAGAGCGCAACTCGCTAGGCGCAACACAGCCTCTTCCCGAGGCGTTCTGGACCGGTGACACCGACCTGGCCTGCTTGCGCGATGCGCTGCAGCAGACGCTGGAATATGGCTATGCGCACCACATTCAGCGCCTGATGGTCACCGGACTCTATGCGCTGCTGCTAGGTGTGGACCCCAAGGCCCTGCACGAGTGGTACCTAGCTGTGTATGTGGACGCCGTGGAATGGGTGGAACTGCCGAACACCCTAGGCATGAGCCAGTTCGCCGATGGCGGCCTGCTAGGTTCCAAGCCTTACATTGCCAGCGGCAAATACCTGCAGAAAATGGGCCCGTATTGCGCCGGCTGCCGCTATCGGCCGGACGAGGCCACCGGCGAGCGCGCCTGCCCTTACACCACGCTCTACTGGGATTTTCTCGACCGCCATGAGGAGCGCTTTCGCGACCATCCGCGGTTGGCCCTGCAGGTCCGTAATGTGGCGCGGCTATCGGTAGAAAAGCGCACGGCCATCCGTGAACAGGCAGCAGCGTATCGCGCCAAGCTGCTGGCCATTTCCCCGAAGAAATAACCCCCCATCCGCCGCGGTTTATCCGAAACTACGCCCATGAGCACTGCCCTTGTCTGGTTCCGCCGGGACCTCCGCCTCGCCGACCACCCGGCCTTGACTGCCGCTGCGGCCAACCACCAACACGTGGTGCCCGTCTATATCCATGCGCCAGAAGAAGAAGCGCCGTGGGCTCCGGGTGGCGCCAGCCGCTGGTGGCTGCACCATTCGCTGGCTGCCTTGCAAGGCAGCTTGGCAGCACTGGGGTTGCCACTGGTGATACGGCAAGGCGAAAGCCTCGCCGCACTGCGTACGCTGGCCGAGGAGACCGGCGCCACCGCCGTTTACTGGAGCCGCCTGTACGAACCGAAGACCATCGCGCGCGATGCGCGCATCAAGGCCGCACTGCGTGACGACGGCCTGACCGCCGAAAGCAGCAACGCAGCCCTGCTGTTCGAACCGTGGCAGACCCAGACGGGCAGCGGCGACCCTTACCGGGTGTTCACGCCGTTCTGGAAAAACTGTGCCGCCCGCCTCGACCTGCAACCCGCGCCTTTGCCAGTGCCGGCCAACCTGCGCGGCCCTGCCAAGCAGCCGGCGAGTGTGGAACTGGCCACCCTCAAACTGCTGCCGAAGATTCCCTGGGCAGGTGGCTTGGCAGAGCACTGGACGCCAGGCGAAGCCGGCGCCATGGACCGCCTCGAGGCTTTCCTCGACGGCCCAGTGCCCTCGTACAACGAAGACCGCAACCGCCCGGATTTGGATGCGACCAGCCGTCTGTCACCGCACCTGCACTTCGGCGAAATCTCGCCGCGGCAAGCGCTGACGGCAACACGTGCAGCAGTCCTCCACGGTGGACGCGCTGGGCTCTCCGGCGGTGCCGAACATTTTCTGCGCGAAATTGGCTGGCGTGAGTTCAACCATCACCTGCTCTTCCACTACCCCCATACCTCCGACGCCCCGCTCGACCGCCGTTTCGCCGAACTGGTCTGGCGCACGGACGCCAAGCTGCTAGCCGCTTGGCAACGCGGCCGCACGGGCTACCCCATCGTGGATGCGGGCATGCGCGAGCTATGGCACACCGGCTACATGCACAACCGTGTGCGCATGGTGGCGGCATCGCTGCTGGTGAAAAACCTCGGCCAAAGCTGGCGGGAAGGTGCGCGCTGGTTCTGGGACACGCTGGTAGATGCAGACCTGCCCAACAACACGGCGGGCTGGCAATGGACCGCTGGTTGCGGTGCCGACGCCGCACCCTACTACCGCATCTTCAACCCCGTGCTGCAGACGGAACGCTTCGATCCGCATCGTCGGTACTTGCGCCGCTGGCTCCCGGAGATAGCCGCCTTGCCCGACGCTTGGATTCACAAACCGTGGGAGGCACCGCCGGAGGTGTGGCGGGCTGCTGGCCTGACGCCCGGCAAGGAATATCCAAACCCCGCTGTAGAGTTACGCGCTAGCCGCGATGCTGCTTTGCAGGCCTATGAAACCGTGAAGGTGGCAGAACGATGAAGAACACCCGCATTGTTACACCCGCCGGCAGGTTCGCCGCACTGCTAACGGCCGTCGTGTTGCTCGTGCTGCCATCCTCACCCGCCCATGCGGTATTGGCACCAGTGGCCAAGGAATCGCATGCCGCGCTGAAGGAAATAGGCCGCGGACGCCTCACCTTTCTCGGCTTCGGCATCTACAAAACCAGCCTATGGAGTGAGACTGGCAAATATGCCGGCTTGCGCAGCGGCCAAACCATGGCGCTATCGCTGTGGTACGAACGCAAATTCAGCCGTAGCGAACTTATCGCCATCACCGTACGCGAGTGGCAGCGCTTGGGCCTGGCCAGCGCAGAACAGCAAACCCGTTGGACGCGTGAACTGGAGAGTCACTGGCTGGACGTTCGCCCTGGCGACAACATGACCATCGTGACGACTACCAGCGGTGAAACG
>CALPVO020000174.1 GCA_943327025.2 Janthinobacterium lividum | reverse complement strand
TCAGGCGAGCGCACAAGCCGGGCTGGGCACGCTCTGCACCCAAGGGCGCTGGGCAGCCCAAGCGCCTTGGGAAGTGCAAGCGGTACTCGAAGGGATCGACCTCGCCCGGTGGACGCAGAACGCGACGCCTTCTGGCGCCAAGCCCGTCGGGGCACTCCAAGCCGAGCTGCGCGGCACTGCCAAGGCCACTCTGACATTCGGCACAACGCCAGAAGAGACGGCTGCGGGCAAACCCATCATTGCGGGCATTACCCACGGACAACTAGACGTGGATTTCGTGCAGACCGAAATTCACTGGCAAAGAGACAACCGCGAGGGGCGCGTGTCGCTGGGCCGCGCCGTGGCTAGCGCGCGGCTGGCACCAGCCACTTCCATGACAGCCATGCGGGTGGAACTGGGTGCGAGCGCCGAGGCCAAGCCGGGGCTGAAGCTGCAGGCGACCGCCACCCTGCGCCCAAGCAACGGAGAGGAGTGGCAGCAGTGGCCGCTGGTCGGTGAGGTAGGCGGCACTTTGCCGGCGCTCGACTTTCTCCCTGCCTTGTTCGAAGGCCTCGACCGCGTAGCCGGCGCGGTGAACTTGCAACTTGCCATCGGTGGCACATTGGGCCGCCCGGATTACCGCGGACAACTGCAACTGCGCAACGGCGAACTCGACGTAGTCCCCGTGAACCTGCAATTGCGGCAGGTGCAGGCCACTCTCGCGCTGGCACCCGGAGAACTGCAACTCGATGGCAGCGCGCGGGCAGGCGCCGGCGAACTACGCACGCAAGGCCGTCTCACCTTCGGCGGAAACGGTCCACTCACCGGCGAGATTCGCGTCAGTGGCCAGCAACTGCTTCTGGCCGATGTACCAGAAGCACGCGTCGTAGCTTCGCCGGACCTGCGCTTCACGCTGAGAGATAGTGGCCTGCAAATCGCCGGAACGGTGCAAATTCCCAGCGCGCGTTTCGCGCCACAAGATTTGACCAACGTGGTGCTTCCCAGCGCCGACGAACGCATTGCCGGCGAACAACGTCGTACCGCGAGCGCCTTACCCACCGACACCCGCGTGCAGTTGGTGTTGGGGAACGATGTCCAACTGGACACGTTCGGGCTCACCGGGCGCCTGCAAGGCAGCATCAACGCGCACGCACCACCAGTGGGCACCACTACCGCCACCGGTGAACTGGCAGTGATGGGTGGCAAGTTCAAGGCTTATACGCGCGAACTGGAAGTGGAGAAGGGGCGCTTGCTGTTCGCTGGCGGGCCTTTGGCCGATCCCGGGCTTGACTTGCGCGCCTCTCGTCAATTCCCCGGCGTCAAAGCAGGCGTCCTAGTGCGCGGCACCTTGCGACGCCCCTTGGTGCGTTTCTTTTCCGACCCGGCGCGTACGCAGAACGAGATTGCCTCGCTGCTGGTGGTGGGGCGCTCACTGGAAGGGGCGCAAGGAACCAGTGGTGGCACCAATACCTTGGCAAGTGCCACGGCTAAAGACGCCGCGTTGCAGCAGGGCGGCGCCTTGTTGGCCGCCCAACTGGGGCGCTATGTGGGACTGGATGAAGTACAACTCGAGCGCGACCAAAACGACGCCGCCTCGCTGGTGCTCGGAAAATATCTTTCGCCGCGGCTCTATGTGAGCTACGGCGTCGGCCTGACGGCAGCCTTGAGTGCGCTGAAGCTGCGTTACACGCTCGGCAACCGCTGGGTCATCAAGACGGAAGCCGGTTCACGCCAGAGTGTGGATTTGGAATACACCACGGAAGATTAAGGTGGTGTGGAAGCGAGCTTGCCCGCGACGCTTCAGTCTTCTACCCGGGGTTCAGGCTCCGCTTCTTCCTCAGCGGACTCCGGCGCGGCAATACGCAACAAGCCATCCGGCATCTTCTTGCGCGCTTTAACGCCGCGGTCGATCATGCCCTGCGCAATGCCGATGGCATTGCCCTTGCCGCTGGCCAACTGCTTGCGGGAGTCTTCGTAGCCTTCGCGCAGCGCCTCGATACGCGTGCCTAGCTTGTCGAAGTTCTCGGCAAACAGCACCAGCTTGTCGTAGAGCTTGGCACCCGCTTCGGCAATTTCTTCGGCGAACTCCTTGCGCTTTTGCACAGTCCAGAGGCTTTCCACCAGCTTCACCACCACCATGAGGTTGGTGGGGGTGACCAGCACCACGCGGCGTGAATAGGCTTCTTCGTAAAGTGCTGGCTCACGGGCCAACGCTTCCAGCAGTGCCGATTCCACCGGGACAAACATGAGGACGAAATCGACGGTCTTGAGTTCAGGCACATCGGGGTAGTTGCGCCCAGCCAGCCCCTTCACATGCGCACGGAGGCTAACGAGATGCGCCGCGAACGCTTCTTCGCGTGCGCTTTCCGTGGTGGCGTTGACGTAGTCCGTCCACGCCTTGTTGGACACCTTGCTGTCGATGATGACCTGACGGTCCTCCGGGAGATGGAGCAAGGCGTCCAGAAAGCGCTGCTCACCTTCATCCCCCTTCACGGGCACCTGCAATTCGTATTCCTGCCCCTGCCGCAAACCACTGCGCTCGAGAATGCCCTTCAGGATGGACTCACCCCAATTGCCGGTGGTCTTCACGTTCACGGTGAGCGCACGGGTGAGGTTGCTGGCGTCCTGCGAGACCTGCTGGTTCAACTGCGTGAGCGAAGCGATTTGTTCAGCCAGCGAGGCACGCGCCTTCGTCTCTTCGGTGTGCACCGCGTCCACGCGCAGGCGGAATTCACCCAAGGAGGTGCGAAACGGCGCAATGATGGCCTCGAGTTTTTCCGCATTGGTGGCGGTGAAGCGCGCGGATTTTTCCTCGAGCAGTTGATTGGCGAGATTGGTGAAGCGCTCTTCCAGTTGCTGTTTTTGCTCCGCTATCCACTGCTGCTGCGTGGCGACGATTTGCTCCGCGGCCTGCAGCTTGGTGGCCAGCTCGGTGCGCGCCTGGTTCAGTTGCTGCTCGTAGGCGTGGGCTGCGGTACGATACTGCTCACGTTCGCGGGCGGCATCCGCGAGGCGCTTCTCGAATTCGCCGGCACGCTGGCCTTCACCTTCTAAGCGCGCCGCCAAACCAGAACGCAGGCCTTCCGCGACCGTGGCGGCGCTCGCCGCTTCCGCGCGCACGGCATCCAGCAAGCGGCCTAAATCGTCGCGTTGGCGGAGGGTGTCTGCGCGTTGTTGTTCCGCCAGCGCTTTGAGTTGGCGCTCTTGTTCGAGCAACAAAGCCGCGGCCGCCTGCCGCCGCGCCGACCACACTGCCGTCCCTAGGATGCCAAGCACCCACCCCACCACTGCCGCGATGGTGACAAACAGAAGCGTGGTTTCAGTGACTGGCATGGGGAACCTAGGGCGAGACGATAGCCGCCAGTGTGCCGGACTGAAGGCTCATACGGCGAGCCTGTTCCCACGGCAGGGCAAAACTTTCCGCCGGCGCTGCCTGAAGCACTAACGGCGCTCCAGTACGCGGATGGTTCAATTCCAGCCCGGTACAGGCGAGCAGCAGGCGATGGCAACCGAAAGCGCTACGCCACAGCCGGTTATGCGCCCCCACACCATGGGTGGTGTCGCCGACGATGGGGTGGCCCAAGTGCTTCAGGTGCCGACGAATCTGATGCGTACGTCCGGTTTCGGGGCAGGCCTCCACCAGCGCATACCGGCTTTCGGGGTAGCGGTCCGCCTGCAAGGGCAGCGTTATTCGCTCCAGCGTGCGGTAGCGCGTCAGTGCCGGCTGGGGGTCCTTGGTTTCGTGCGTGAGCGGATGGTCGATGGTGCCGGCCTCGGGCGGCCACCCGCGCACCACGGCGAGGTACTGCTTGCCGATGGTATGGGCGGCAAACTGCGCGGCCACGGCAGCCGCATCGCTGCTGGACAGCGCAAACACCAACACCCCGGAGGTTCCCTTGTCGAGCCGGTGCACCGGGTAGACGTGCCGCCCGCCGAGTTGGTCTCGCAGCAGTTGCACGGCAAACCATCGCTCCCCGGCATCCAGCCCCGTGCGATGGACCAGCAGGCCAGACGGCTTGTGAATAGCCACCAGCGCCTCGTCCAGATAGAGCACCGGGAGATGGGGCGGGGTTTCGGCCGCCGCTTCAGCCTCGGCCAAGTCCGCAGACGCGGCCAACGGGCCCACCGCCCCGGGGTTTTCTTCAGGAGTCACTTGCATAGTTGAATAATTATGCACTAAAATCTGCATCATTATGCAATCCGATGCCCGCCGCGATACCTTAAAGCGCCTGCTGCGCGAGACGACCGTGCGTCGTCAGGCGGACCTCGTGCGCCTGCTGCGCAGCGAGGGCTTCGACTGCACGCAGTCCAGCATCAGCCGCGACCTCCGTGAACTCGGCGTGGCCAAATTTGGCGACCACTACGTGATTGCCAACGAAGGCAGCGCTGCAATCCCTGCCAACGACGCCTTCGCGGCATTGGCCGGCTGGGTGCGTGACGTCCTTACCGCGGGCCCTTCGCTCACGGTCATCAAGACCAACCCCGGCAGCGCGCAAAGCGTGGCCGTGGCTATCGACAATGCGAACTGGCCCGAAGTGGTCGGCACCATTTCCGGCGACGACACTCTCTTCGTCGCCACCGCCGGCGCCGCTGAACAGCAGGCGCTGGTCTCCCGTCTTCGCTCTCTATTCTTCAAGACCTGATTAGGTCGAGGTTTCCCATGAGTAACGCCAGCGGGGCGTCATCCCCGATTCTTCTCGCCTTTTCCGGCGGTCTGGACACCAGTTTCTGCGTGCCCTGGCTGAAGGAAAACTATGGCCGCGACGTGGTCACGTTCACCGTCGACACCGGTGGCCTCGACGCTGCGGCCATTCAAGTGCTGGCGGAACGCTCAAAGGCCCTGGGCGCCATCGCGCACCACATCGTCGATGCACGCGCCGAATACTTCGACCGCGTGCTGAAGTTCCTGGTGATGGGCAATATCCGCCGTGGCCATCTTTACCCGCTGTGCGTAGGCGCGGAGCGCGTGCTGCAGGCGCAATTGGTAGCGGAATACGCCAAGAAGTTGGGCACAGGCACCATCGCCCATGGCTGCACCGCCGCCGGCAACGACCAAGTGCGCTTCGAAGTGGCGCTGCGTACGCTGGCGCCCGGCCTCGAAGTGCTGGCGCCCGTGCGTGACCAAGCCTTCAAGCGCCCGGAACAATTGAAATTCCTCGAGGAGCGCCACCTGCCTGTACCCCCGTATGGCGCGGCGTATTCCATCAACCGCGGTCTGTGGGGCATCTCCATCGGCGGCAAGGAAACGCTCACCTCGCAGGGCACGCTGCCCGACAGCGCTTGGGTGCTGACGCGCGATGCGTTCACAAACCCGCAGCCAGCGCGCAGTCTCACCATTGGCTTCACGCAGGGCGTACCGAGTTCGCTCGATGGCGAAGCGCTTGCCCCAGTGGCGCTCATCGAAAAGCTCGAAGCCATCGCCGCGCCGTATGGCATTGGCCGTGGCATTCATCTCGGCGACACCGTCATCGGCACCAAGGGCCGCGTGGCTTTCGAAGCGCCGGTGGCGGAAGTGCTGCTGAACGCACACCGCGAACTGGAAAAGCTGGTGTTGCTGCCACGCCAACAGCGCGTGAAGGACCAGGTGGCTGCACTCTACGGCGACCTGGTGCACGAAGGCCAGCATCTCGATCCGGTATGCCGCGACATCGAAGCACTCATGTTGTCGAGCCAGCAGCGTGTCACGGGCACCGTCACCGTCGGCCTGCGCCCCGGCAACTTGTTCATAG